>DMAP01000335.1 GCA_003446975.1 Clostridiales bacterium
AATTATCATCAATGGTTGTGGAATAAGGTACACCGTCAACTACTATTAATGGTTCGGATGAGGAGTTAAGTGAGTTTGTACCCCTGATACGTATAGAACTGCGTGCACCCGGATCGCCTCCTCCCATAATAATATCTACACCGCCTAATCTGCCCTGAAGTGCATCTTCTACTTAAACTACGGGTGAATTGGATACAATATCATCCATTTGTATCTTTTGTGTTGATGACACCATCTCTTCACGGCCAATACCCATGTTGTTTCTTTCCAGCCTCTGTCCGACAACAACAATCTCGTCCAGAGTCTTAGACGCATCTTCCATAGTAATATCCAGTGCATCCTGACCTGTAAAGGCAATACGAACCGGTTTCATTCCTATAAAAGTATAAACAATTGTTATGTCTTTTTCATTTGAAGGAATTCTCAGAATATACTGACCATCTATATCAGTTACCGTTCCTCCAACTGAACGATTCTGACTGTTCACAAGGTTAACGTTAACTCCAATCAATGGTTCCCTACGGTTATTTATTATTTCGGTAACCCTGCCTGTTACTACCTGTGTCTGCTGTGCAAAGGTCACTTCTGCTCCAAATATCAGAAGTACAGTCAATATATATTTTAGTAATCTCTTGTTCATGTTTATTCGGTTATCAAAGTATTTCATCTATAAATTGGATTGAGCCGTCTTTAAATGCAAAAGGGAAATAGTTATAATCATTAATTACATCTACTGTATTTCCAGTTCCCAGTTGTATGCTCAAACTTGTGCCCGAGTCAGTGTATTTCAAGCTTTGTTTTCCGGCAGAGATATATGTATTTGATCTCATAGTAGATCCGGGGTAGGGGTAAGTAGTAATTACATTATCAATATCTGTAATAAAATAATTCAGAAGATATGAACGCAAACGCGCTGCATCCAAATTGCCGGCAGATACAGTAAGAGTGCCTTCTGCCGAGAAGGTTCCATCTTTAATCCCCGGTATTCCGTTAAGTAAGATCGCATCTCTTACAGCTTTGTTTGTAGGTATAAATGAGATAAATCGGTTTACCATAATAAAATCTCTTATTTTATTGGTAGAAGGATTTATCATTCCTGCCAATTTTAACAGCTGTGCAAATGAATAATATTCATACCTCTGGTCGTTGCTTACTGCAAGTGCATGTTGTAATCCGTCTGATTTTTCTGATGTGAAAATATCATTGTGATCATATTTATATACAATCCCGTTATTCCAGTTCTGAGAGTTATTGGTGATTTCAGTCAGTGGCACAAAGGGATCATCAATATTAGTTGGTTCCAGCAGCCTGTTGAACCTGGCACTGCTACTTATCTTTCCATCCTTAATAAACCAGTAGTTAAAACCTGTTTGCGTGGCAATAATCTGCGTCCCGACAGAGTTTAAATCTTTTTCTCCGATAGCTGTATGCAGGTTCACAATACTTTGCATTTCTCCTGAAGATATATCTGCCCAGCCATCCTCAGTAAATCTCTGTAATGAACTGCCTGTGGTATAGGTTTTTAGCTCAATACCATTCGCGATAAACTGCTCATTTGACGGAATCAGCAAAGTATATTTCGCATCCTGTGAAGCATACGAAGTTAATAGCCCGGAACCTGAAAGCATATAGAGATAATAACTCAGGTCTTTATCTCTGAAAGCAGGTCCCACAACCGAACCAAAAAGGGGAGGCATCAGGAAATTATTATTATCTATTCCGTAGAATGTGCCGTTTACACACATCACCTTGTCATTTATTGTTGAAGGATTAAAATTAAAAGGCATTCCATATTCATTCTTTACGGTACCCTTCTCAATTTCTCCCGGAAACACTATGTCTCCACTATAAATAAACTGGTGAATCAGGTATGAAATAGTCAGATCATCAACCTCTTCAATTGATTCATATCCGCCTGTTTCCCAGAACTCTTTAAAAAACCGGGAAAGTGCTTCGTTGTCAGGTGCAAAAATTGAGTTTCCGTATCTGGCATTTGTAGCAACGTCGGTATAGTTGGAATTAGCCCACTCAACTGCAATAGAAGGCAGATTACTGTGTTTGTGAAGATATAAAGAGTCAGCGCCGAGCGATGATGCATAATCGGTAGTAAGAGTAGCATCATATTCATAGTAACTGTTACGGTTATATAGGTCGAAAAACATAGAATAATTATTGTTTTTCTCCAGTTCATTATAGATAGTTTCTAATGGTTCCAAAACCTTATCTATAACATATATATAACCATTATCGGCAATAATCTGATATTCTTTTACTGATGCATTGCTTACATTGAAACCATTTTCCCCTTCCCATGAGGATCCGGGATAAAAATATTCGTAATTTGTTTTCGCATCTATTCCCTTAGTATTAAAATAACGATAAGAGAATACAGGCAGAAAACTTTCAAGATGATAAACAGTGAGATGTTTACCTGTAGCCGGTTCTATCTCGTTGGTGCTTTTATTGACACTTCTTGTTCTGAACTTATAATACAGACCGGCATTCTTTAGTTTATCCTCCTCTGTGGCAAGGTCACCCTCAGGTCTGAAGTTTATCATTCTTTCCTTATTGTAGGAATAATACAACAGGTGAAAACCGATTAACTTCTTAAGCTCTTCACTGTTTAAATCACTTATTCCGGAGTAATTATTATCCTGTAAATATTTAGAGAATGCAGTGTCATCCGGAGCCATCACAGTAAGTATGTTTTTTCCCTGAAGGATTGGCTTAAAACCTGCTAATTCTGCTCCCTCCAGAAAAATTGAATAGTTCCCATCTGTTTCCAGTACTTCCCATGTACTGCCCTTTAACCATTCGGGTACCTCATAGTGTTCCAACATCTTATTATCACATGAGAGCAAAAAGAGGTATGCGAACAAAATGCAAAATGCTGAGATTGCAAATTTCCTATTTTTCATGTTATACTTAATTATTTTGATTTTTTTTATTTATATCTCTCCGGAAATTCCAGAGAAATAGCATAATTCTCTAAATTGGTGTATCCGTTAGAGCCAATTTTCATTGCATCTGAAGGATCATTTTTATCTAATTCCCATTTATTTTCAAATTCGTCAGGTATGCCATCATTGTCCGAGTCAACAGGTTTCGTCCCTGAGTTTATCAGACCGGGACCACCCAAAGGAAACTGAGTAGTATTAGTCTCATTCCTGATGATAACTCCTTTGCTGCCCAATGAGGTTAGCTCATCAATTAAGTACGAATCAACCTGATCTCTTTTAGGCAGACTCGCACCCACGTTATTTACAATCCAGTCATATGCTTTTTCTGCAGTAGTTTGTGTGGGAATCAGAGGATGTAAATCAGAACGAACTGCAAGGAATGTTGGTGATCCGCTGCAATCTCTTTCCCAATCCATTAAACGGCCATCAAGCGAACCGTTTTTGTCATCATCGTAATAATTTCCTTTCCAGAAAGTTCTGAAAGATGCATTTCCGCCGGAAAATGGTTTGGAAGGATTAACAGTTTGAAGTTCAGTAATAATATTTCCTGATCCGTCGTCCACTCCAATATAAGTTTTGCCCGGGCCAACAATAAAATAATTGTCTTCAATTGAAGTTTCAGAATTACCCTGAGAATCACCTCCCATGTCATAAGCGCTGCCATTGCCCCAGTTATATACCACATTATTGGCAAACTGGTTCAGACCCTTTACTTTTGGATTTCGGGATTTATTGTCGATATATAAATTCCTGTAGAGAGTTACGCCATCTGTAATTCCCGTTTGCATAAGTCCGCCACATGAATGATTTTGCAAACCCTGACCGATTATAGAATTCTGGACTGTTATCTTTTGAGGCGGAATACCCTTTCCGTCTCCGTTTATAGAGAAGTTTTCGTCCCTTCCCCAGGTAAAAGAACAATGATCAAATATAATATTTGAACCGTTGGCCAGTCCGCCCGCATCAGCCTGGCTTGGAAAACCGGCACCCATTCTTACGCGTAAATATCGCACAATAGTATTGTTTGCACCGGATGCAGTTACTCGCCCCCCATATAATACGATGCCGTCACCTGGTGCAGTCTGCCCGAGTATTGTCTGGTTGCTTTTTAAAACAATAGGTGTAGATTTAAGCTTTATTATGCCCGATACATCAAAAACCACTATCCGGTGAGGTAGTCTCACCGCATCCCTGAATGAACCCGGTCCATCATCATTAAGGTTAGTTACATGGTATACCTCTCCCTTTCGTCCACCCGTTGCAGAGCGGCCATAGCCTTCTGCTCCGGGAAATGCGAGAGTTCCCCCTTCAAAGGTTGGATATCTCTTTCCCTGAACGTTACCGTTAGAGCCACTATTTTCATCCTCTTCAAAATCTGCAATTTTGTCGGGTGCTGACGGATTTAAATCCAATTCCCCACTTTTATCAACACACGATGTACTGAATAAAATAAAAATAAAGGCTAAAAACAAAAAACAGTTATTTTTCATATTTACTGGTATAAAAAAAGATTTATAATTATATTTATTTTTAATGCTATTTATATTTCTCCGGAAACTCCAGTGAAAAGGAGTAATTTTCAATATTGGTATATCCATTTGAACCGATCTTAATGGCATCGGTAGGGTCATTTTTATCTAATCCCCATTTATCTTCAAACTCATCCGGAATGCCATCTCCATCGGTATCAAGCGATTTTATGCCGGATTTGACAATGCCAGGACCTGCAAGAGAAAATTGAGCCGGATCGGTTTCATCTTTGATGATCACACCTTTTGTTCCCAAAGATAAAAGCTCATCAATTAAATATGTGTCGACCTGATCACGTTCAGGGAGACTTGCACCCACGTTTTTCACTATCCACTCGTACGCTTTTTCAGCCTGACTTTGGCCTACAATTTTAGGGTGTAATTCAGATGGTGCATCTAAAAACAGCGGACTCCCGGAACAATCTTTTTCCCAGTCTATTGGTCGCCCGTTTAACGTACCATCCTTATTTTCATCGTAGTAATTACCTTGCCAGTATGTTCTAAAAAGTGTATTTCCTCCTGAAAATGGTTTGGCAGGTGTCAGATAATAGTTTTTTGTTACGAGCGTACCGTCGTCACCCCTAAAATCCCTGTATGTTTCAGCCGGCCCAAGGATAAAGTAATTGTTTTCTATTGTAGTTTCGGAAGGACCTTTGGAGTTGCCTCCCATATCATACGCGGTTCCGCCTCCCCAGTTGTATACAACATTGTTTACAAACTGATTTAACCCTTTTACTTTGGGATTTCTGGTGTGATTATCAATATATAAATTTCTGTAAATTGTTATACCTTCTTCAATGCCTGTTTGCATAAGTCCCCCGCAGGAATGGTTCTGAAGTCCCTGCCCAATTATACTGTTCTGGATCGTGATATTTTTCAGAGGAGCTTTGTTGTCTGTACTTAACGAGAAATTTTCATCCTTTCCCCATGTAAATGAGCAGTGATCGAAAATCACATCAGATCCGTTTGCCATACCGCCCGTATCAGCATTACCGGGATATTCCGAACCCATTCTGACACGTAAATATCGCACTATGGTATTATTGATTCCTGTTGCCGAAATACGCCCGCCATAAAGTACAACACCGCCACCCGGAGCTGTCTGGCCCAGAATAGTTTGATTGCTTTGTAGTTTTATGGGTTCCGGACTCAATTTTATTATTCC
>DMAP01000299.1 GCA_003446975.1 Clostridiales bacterium
ACATTGGTCAAATGGTTTTCATCGGTGAGTATGTTGCCGGATTTATCTAAGTTGATATTGGATTCAAGCACAAATCCATTATGCTCGGTGTGAAGGAACCCAGCTGCAATCAATATCATATCGACATCCATCTCAAACTCAGATCCTTCTATCTCACTTAGATGATAGTTGCCGTCATTCGCCTTAATCCATTTCACTTTTGACCCACGAATTCCTGAAAGATATCCTTCTTTTCCCAAAAATTCTTTTGTTGACACTTCCCATTCATTGATGCAACCTTCCTCATGAGCTGTTGTATTTTTGAAAAGTTTGGGGAAAACAGGCCATGGCATTGATTCATCACGGCATGTCAAAGGTTTTGGTAGTATTTCAAATTGATAGACTTTCTTTGCCCCTTGTCTGTTTGCTGTTCCAACACAATCTGCACCGGTATCCCCACCACCTATCACCAAGACCACTTTATCTTTGGCGTTTATCTCTTCACCATCAAATGCTTCATCCATGTACCTTTTGGTTTGTTGGGATAAATAATCAACAGCGAAATATATACCTTTATAGTCCCTTCCCGGTATGTTCAAATCTCTTGGAACCCAGGTGCCACAAGCCATTACGACAGCATCATACTCCTTTTTAAGAAGATCCAGCTTTCTATCTGTGCCGATTTCCATCCCATTGACAAATATGATGCCTGCCGCTTTCATCAGATTGACTCTTCTTTCTATTATCATTTTGTCCAATTTATAATTCGGAATGCCATATCGCATCAATCCGCCAACTCTCTGTTCTCTTTCATATAACGTAACCCTATGTCCCAGTGCGTTTAAGTCATCCGCCGCAGCCAACCCTGCTGGTCCTCCACCTATAACAGCAATTTTTTTATTTGTTCTGACCTTGGGCGTTCTTGGTTGCACCCATCCATTATCAAACGCCATTTCTATGATGGACTGCTCAATTTCTCTGATTGAAACAGCTTCTCTGTTAACACCTAAAACACAAGCAGCTTCACACAATGATGGACAGACTCTCCCTGTGAACTCCGGAAAATTGGCTGTCAGTGCCAGCTTATGATAGGCCCCTTCCCAATCACCAATATAAACCAAGTCATTAAACTCAGGTATAAGATTACCCAAAGGACAGCCCCAATTGCAAAATGACGTGCCACAATCCATGCATCGGTTGGCTTGTGCCATCATTTCACTTTCTGTCAGCGGCAAATAGACTGAGTCAAAATCCTTTACTCTTTCACTAATAGACCTGTGATTATAGTTTTTTCTTTTTATGTCCATAAAACCAGTTAGTTTACTGCTCATATGACACCTCCTCAAGAAACCTTAGTCTCATTATCGTTTTTTTCCGTTATTTCCTTGTAAGTCACAGGTATTACCCTTGAAAACTTGTTCTTGTAATATGCCCAGTTCTCAAGAACCTCCTTTGCGACAATACTTTGTGTATATTGAAAATGGTCAGTGATCATTTTTTTCACTTTTTTTAAGTTTTCTAGAGTTGGTTTTTCAACTAACACCAGTTCATGATTGCACATGCTCTCCAAGTTATTATCTATATCCAGTATCACCGCTGTGCCACCGCTCATGCCCGCTGCAAAATTTCTTCCCACGGCTCCCAAAATAACCACAAATCCATCTGTCATGTATTCGCATCCATGGTTGCCCACCCCCTCAACGACCGCCTCGGCACCGCTGTTTCTGACACAGAATCTCTCACCTACTATGCCATTAATATATACGCTACCTTGAGTGGCACCATATAGAATGGTATTGCCAGCAATAATGCTCTTTCCATACTCGGCCTCTCTTGGCTTCCTGATAATTATTTTTGCACCTGAAAGTCCTTTAGCTACATAATCATTGGCATCTCCCTCCAATTCCAAGGTTAACCCTTTGATTCCGAACGCACCGAAGCTCTGTCCCGCAGATCCGAAAAACTTAAAATTAATCATATCATCCGCAAATCGCTCATTTGGAAAAGCCTTTGCTATCTCTCCACTTAGCATGGTGCCCACAGTCCTATGAAGATTTTTTATCTCAAATGATCCGGTAACTTTTTTCCTATCCTTGAAGAAACTTTGGCTCTGCTGAATAAGCTTGAAATCCATGGATCCTTCTAGTCCATGGTCCTGATTTTGGGAACAATAGGGTGTAATTCTTTTTGGTACATCAGGTCTATATAATATATTGGAGAGATCCAGCATCTTAGCTTTCCAATGTCCAATATTTTTGTTGACTTTCAGCTTATCAACCCTTCCCACCATCTCATTGATTGTTCTGAAACCTAAAGAAGCCATATTTTCTCTCACTTCACGAGCGATAAATCTCATGAAATTCATCACATATTCAGGTTTCCCGCAGAAATTCTTTCTCAATTCTTCACTTTGGGTTGCTACTCCCATTTCACAATTGTTATTCTGGCAATGTCTTAACATGACACATCCCAGAGTAACCAGAAGTGTTGTGGCAAATCCAAATTCTTCAGCACCCAATAGGCAGGCTACAACAACATCTCTTCCTGTTTTTAACTGACCATCTGTTTGCAATCTTACTCTACTTCTCAAATTATTGAGCAGTAAAACCTGATGTGTCTCTGATAAGCCTATTTCCCAAGGTATACCTGCATTTCTAATTGACGACAATGGTGAAGCACCGGTTCCACCATCATGACCGCTGATGATGATTAGATCAGCATGAGCTTTGGTGACGCCTGCGGCAACAGTTCCTACGCCATTCTCCGCAACCAGCTTCACGCTAATTCTTGCGCTTGGATTGGCATTTTTCAAATCAAAAATCAACTGTGCAAGATCCTCTATTGAATAGATGTCATGATGTGGTGGTGGCGAAATCAGGTCTATTCCCGGTACGGAATGTCTAATCTTTCCTATATATTCATTGACCTTTTTACCAGGCAAATGCCCTCCTTCTCCGGGTTTAGCGCCTTGTGAAACCTTGATTTGTAGCTCATCTGCTGAAGACAGATAGTCGATAGTGACGCCAAATCTGGCAGACGCGACTTGTTTGACTGCGCTGTTTCTATTATCAACATCATTGATTGTTGAAAGCCTTGCCGGATCTTCTCCCCCCTCACCCGAATTGCTCTTCGCTCCAAGCCTGTTCATTGCAATTGCTATGGTTTCATGAGCTTCTTTACTGATGGAACCGATTGACATGGCCCCTGAACAGAACCTCTTAATGATTTCCGATTCAGGTTCGACTTCATCCAAAGGTATAGGATTTAGATTATGGAACTCAAACATGCTTCTGATCGTAGTCAGGTTTTGCGATTGATCATCTATCAATGTGGTATACTCCTTGAATTTTGAATAATCTCCAACTCTAACCGATTGCTGCAGTCTGTATATCGTTTCAGGATTAAACAAGTGAAATTCTCCAGTCTTTCGCCATTTATATAGGCCCCCAACCTCAAGATCTGTGTTATTTTGTCTAAGGTTGTTGTATGCGCTGGTATGTCTGATCAGAACCTCTTTGGCTATTTCTTCTACGCCAATACCCCCAATTCTAGTCGGCGTTCCTCCGAAATACTTATTAACGGTCTCGTCATTGATGCCGATAATTTCAAAAATCTGAGCGCCATGATAGCTTTGAGTCGTGCAAATTCCCATTTTTGACAGTATTTTCGCCAAGCCTTTTGATGACGCTTTGAGATAAGATGCCACAGAATCATCTTCTGTACAACTAATCAACCTTTTTTTAGACAAATCCTTTACGGTTTCAATAGCCAAATATGGATTTATGGCACTGGCACCATAAGCATTCAATAATGCGAAATGGGTTGTCTCTCGAACATCTCCAGCTTCAATAAGTATAGATATTTTAGACCTTTGCTTTTTTTCAATCAGGTAATGATGAACAGCGGAAACTGCCAACAAAGATGGTATTGCTGCCTCATAGCTATCCACTTTTGCATCTGATAATATAATGATATTATAACCTTCCGCCACTCTTTGCAGTGCTCGCTCGCATATCAGTTCCAACGCATTCTTAAAGCCATTTACACCACTGTCCGCCTTAAATGTTATTGGAATAACAGTAGACATGAAGTCCTCATTCCGCAAGGATTTCAATTGATCCATCTCTTCATTTCCTATTATCGGCGAGTCTATCAGAATATATTTGTTGTTCAATGCCTTTGTGTTCAATATGTCTTCCTGGGTTCCCAGAAAATTCATAAGTGACATTACAATGCCTTCTCTTATAGGATCTATTGGGGGATTTGTAACCTGAGCAAATAATTGTCTAAAATAGTTAAACAAAAGTTGTGGTTTGTTAGATAAGACAGCCAATGGTGTGTCATTTCCCATAGATCCAATCGGTTCACCACCATTTTCAGCCATTGGCTTAAGAATCATCCTCAAATCTTCCATGGTATAGCCAAATGCTTTTTGTTTTTCCAGAAGCTTTTCTTTGCTTATTATTTCCTTGGATACTGTAGATGCGTGTAAATCTGAAAATTTCAATCTGTTGTTCCTTATAATTGAAACATAATCCATTTTGGAGGCCACATTACTCTTAATTTCTTCATCAAAAAATATTAGTTTTCGATTAGTATCAACAAGAAGCATTTCTCCAGGTT
>DMAP01000286.1 GCA_003446975.1 Clostridiales bacterium
TCTCACATCCCATCATCAATTATTAGGCAATATGCTATCAGAACTTTTGATATGCTGGCTGGGTAACAAATCGGAGCTACTGCCGGTAATGACCAGATCTCCTTCTTCAAGTCCTGAGAGAACCTCTGCATATCTGTAATTGATAAGCCCCGTTTCTATAGTCACCGCTACCACAGTCTCATCTTCCTTCAATATTTCAACTTTAGGCATGCCGTTCTCTTCAAATACAGCTTCAATCGGTATTAGCAGTGTATCCAAGGATTCTCCCGCGTCAATGAAGCATTGGGCAAGCATACCCGGTCTTAATGCACCACTTCCGCTGACTCCTATTTCAACTGAGTACTTTATTATGCCGCTTGAATCCTTGCCTGATTGGGAGACCCTTGTGACGCGTCCTTCAAAAACTTCTCCTGGAAGAGCATCCACTGTAACAACAACAGGCGCATCTTGTCTGATGTAGACTACGTCTATATCATCCACTTCCGTCCAGATCATCATGTTGCCGGTGTTGAAAATATCTCCTACCCATTCTCCCGGCATAATGGTTTCACCTTGAGATCTCCAAAATCCTGCAACCACTCCATCCATAGGAGCAGTTACCAACAGGTTGTTTTTCAATTCTTCTGCTTTTTGTATCGTTCGCCTGATATTATTGATTTCGTCCAATCTGCTTTGTATCATTAGTCTGACTTCTGCACCGGCCAGTCTGACTATTGCCTGACCAGCTTCAACATAATCTCTTTCATTGACCAATACATCAGTTACGATAAGCTCTTCAGAAGAAATTGCATTTTTGTAGATTCTCTTTTCATTGGCATAGCCTGTCACTCTACCTGAATCAACCAAAGTCGTATCGGGAAGATTGGATGTAGAGGATGTTGCTGTGCTGACTGAGGCAGTCATGTTAGTTTGAATCAGACCTGGGTTTTTAGCTTTGATGACGCCCCAATGAACATAACTCAAGCCAAACTCACCGGTATCATCCGGTACAGGATTTGGATTCAAAGATTCTATAAAGCCTTCGTAATATCCCTCAAAATAAGGAAATTTAAGCAGGATTCTCTGCCCGACATAAAGGGATGGATACTCATTCTCCCTCGCTTTAAAGGACATTTTGAATTCAGAATCATTGATGATGTTCGCTATCAAACTGCCTAGCTCTTCTCCCTCTACCGCACTCAGTTCTGTGACACGTCCGGCGATTGGCGATATAATGACGATTCCATCATAAGGATTTACACTTTCAACATTTCTCACATCGATTCCCAACAGTTGAGCCAGATAATCCCTTTTGCTTTCCAAATTGGACTTCAGATCTGTGATACGGTTATCCAAATCACTTGAAGTCAGTCTCAAGACAGGGTCTCCCATCATCAAGGAGTCTCCTTCTTTAGCTATAAACTCGGCTATTGTAAATGACACACCACCAAATTCAGGGTCTGTTATCTGTGGTACCCGAATACCGCCACCATATGAGGCATTAAGCTGACCTGAGGTATTGACGCCAACATTTATGTCACCCTTGAATGCAGGTGATGTGGAATAAGTGGTTTTGCCTGTGCCCTCATCATCAACACCAGGCATCAATTGGTTTATGGCGTAGTATCCACCCACAACAACCAAAACCAGAATTATTACTATCGGAATATATTTTTTTATCATTTTTTTTCCTCCAAGACTCCGTTTAAATCTATTCTATTGATTTCACCATCAATCAATCTGATGATTCTCTTACCATAAGCTGCTATTGATTCCTCGTGTGTTACCTGAACAATTGTCATATTCAGATCCTCATTTAGTTGTGTGAATAACTCCATAATTGTATTGCCTGTCGAACTATCGAGAGCGCCTGTAGGTTCATCCGCCAAAATGACGGAAGGATTTCCAACCAAGGCCCTTGCGATGGCAACACGCTGCTGCTGTCCCCCTGATAGTTGGGATGGTAGATGCTTCATCCTATCCTTCAATCCAACCTTTTCAAGGGCAAGCTCTGACATCTCCCGCCTGATTTTTCCTCTGACGCCACGATAAATCAGAGGAATTTCAACGTTTCTAATTGCATTGAGTTCACCTAATAAATTAAAACTTTGAAAAACAAAACCAATGAATCTGTTCCTAATTTCTGAAAGTTGATTGTCGTTCATGGTCTCAACGCTGTTACCATCCAGAAAATAGGTGCCGCTTGAACTTTTATCCAGACATCCGATAACATTCAGAAGGGTAGATTTTCCCGATCCCGAAGGTCCCATAATTGATATAAATTCTCCATTGTTGATCTCGAGATTTATATTTTTTAGGGCATTTAGCTTGATTTGACCAATTCTATACTCTTTTGATATGTCTTTCATGACTATTACACTCAAATTAACACCTCCTGTGACACCTTATATAGACGAGACGCATTTTAAAAAGTTCCTTGTTTTCAAAAAAAATAAGTGAAATTTCACTTATTTTAATATATCTATCTCTATTCCATCAATCCAAACAGATGCGATGGAATCATATTCGAAATACATTTCAATCCAATCGGCATTTCCCAACTGCAGGCTAGTCAGATTCAGTTTCCAGTTGGTGCTGCTCAGAATCATCTTTTGGTTGGAATAGGAGACAATACCATTGTCTTCCACAACCTCCATGATGACAGAACCCTCAAGATTATCCACATCGCTGCTAAGCCTCAAAGTGATACCCGCTTCCCTGTCTTTAAGGTGTCTGAACTTTTCGCTATTCAAGTCAACAACAGCAAAAAGTGTTTTTTGCAAATCACCGGTATCGTTATTGATCAGCAAGGATGTATAGCCGTCATAGAACCTTGAAAAATCAATGTCAGCTGTGTTGGTTTGATTGGTCAAGTCTATAAGCTCTTTGCTGAAAAAATCATTGATCGTCTCTGGCAGGTCGCTTCCGTTGTTATTGTTTTCTCCATTCTCTTCTGATGATTCAACACTGGTCTCGGTTTGGCCTCCTTTGCCTGTCTCAATTGGATTATCGATGTCTGTTCTCCCACACCTGCTTAAAATCAGTATCATCAACGGTATGATAATGATAGCTATAATGGCCATCATTCGAAGTTTTTCCTTGTCAAAGGCAGTATTATCAGTATGATCAGTTTTCCCATTTTCTCTGTCCATGTCATCAAAGAAAGCTGATTCCGCAGTAAACTCTTCCTTTGGATCAATGTTTGCATCGTCATCGGCTTTTGAAACCAAAACAAGTGAATAGGTTGAAGAACTTTTAAACGCATCTATCACTTGAGAGATACTCAAATACTGGTTTGAATAACATCTCACGACCAATCGTGCAATATCAGGCGGTAATTTTTCTGATACGTTGAATTCATTGATGAACTCGCCCGTATAAATGTAATGGATGTAGTTGCCTACCTGTCGAACCAGCATACTTTCGCTTATGTCATACCCCTGACTGAATTTCAGAAGATTTCTGAATTCAATTTTACCGTCAATAACCAGTATGTTGTCCGGATCTGTAATAGCTTCTTGCACCAAGTCTTCAAAAACCTCTACTTTTTTGAACCCTTCAAGGAGATTTGTAGTCATATCCAACTGCTGCCTCATTGTGAGATTGTTACTGTTGATATATTCTGTAAGTGTGATATCATCAAGTACCGGGGTTGCGATATATACCCGGTCATCATTTCTGCCTGTGGCTAGAATATTGGGCATGACTTCCACCAACAGATCAATATCCAGCAATTCGATAATTCTTGGGCTTAAAATGATGTTGTTGTAGAACTCATTATTGTTTTCATTATTGACACAAAGCGATATTCTCTGAAAGCTGTTCTCATAAATCACTTCTTTGACATCGTAGTTACTTAGATATCCCATCTTATCACCTCTAAACATCATCATTATCGTCATTTTCATCGATTTCATAATCGACATCAGTTACAATATGATCCGGGTCCAAATCCTTTTTTTCCTCATTGTAATATTTCAACAATGTTCTATCGACAAGTTTTAGCAATACAACAAAAACAACCAAATCGTCCAATATGCCAAATCCCAAAACGGGTAAAGGTATCAGATCAATCGGGTTTAGTATGTATAGCAGCATCAGAACTATCGGAATTTTGTCAACGGTTCTGATCTTGCTGTTAAACAACAACCTGAACATTGCTTTTAAACGGCTAAATATATTCATATGTCCACTTCATCAAACAATCAGTATTTCGACCTCTTTAAGTTTTTTTCTTAGTTTCTCTTCAAAAGGGTTTTTCTTGTCTGAAGATTTACCCATTACTATCGTTCCGATATCATTCTTCTTTGCAAAATCGACTATTGTATTGATGACATTCTTTGATCTTCTAACAATCAGTTCAGCTCCTAAAACCTTAGTGATGCCGAATAAATATTCTAAAGCATCTCCATCGGAATAATCATGCAAGAACTTATCATTTTCGTTTACAACATGTATGACAAATAGCTGATCCACATCGTTCTGAAGAAGTCCATTGCCTTTTTCAATTAATCTTTCACAAGTCTTCTGTTGTGTCACACACACCATTATATTATTGTTTGCCAATATAGAGCTCCTTAAACTTATTGGCGGG
>DMAP01000194.1 GCA_003446975.1 Clostridiales bacterium
ATTGTAGCACCTGCTGAGATAGTGTCCAGACCCATTTCATTGCACCAATAGTTTGCTTCTATAATGGCTTTAAGGTCACTGATGCCACAATCCGATCCAAATGCCCAAAGTGTTTCGTACTCCGGTCCGCCACCTTCTCCCGCTTCCATCTTGACATATCTGCCACAGGCGATAGGACATCTATAGCATGCTGTATTTTTTATCAGATATTTTTCAGCTAAAGCTTCCCCACTAATTTCTTCTGCTTTTCCAAACTGGGACAGTAAGAAGTTATTGGTTGGCAAGCTCCCCAGTTCATTCAAGATGTTGACCAAGACTGCCGTTCCATAGGTCGGCAACCCTTGACCTGTTACCCCATTTTCTTTTATCTTGGATAATTGTGACTTGTTGACTTCTTTAAGTTTTGCATCGTCAAAAACTGCAGGCTTTCCAGATCCCTTAACCACAATGGCCTTCAGGTTTTTCGAACCCATGACAGCGCCTACACCAGATCTCCCGGCAGCTCTGTCTTCGTCATTGATAACTGCTGCTATTTTAGACAGGTTCTCGCCTGCAGGTCCTATGGTCAGTACCTTAGCACCTTTGACATGCTTTTCTTCGAGTTTTTTGGTGGTGACGGATACAGTTGTTCCCCACAGATCTTCTGCTGATAATAGCTCGACTTTGTCATCCTCTATGTTCAAGTAAACCGGCTCGTCAGCTTTGTCTTCAAATATGATCAAATCGTATCCAGCGAATTTCAACTCAGCTCCCCATCTTCCACCCGAGTTGGATGAAGCGATTGTGCCTGACAGTGGAGACTTGGTAACGACCATGTATCTGCCTCCTGTCGCCACAGGATTGCCTGTCATCGGTCCGGTGACTATCAGAAGCTTGTTCTCAGGGCTTAATGCATCAACCTGTGGATCAACCTCATCCATCATGATTTTTGTTCCCAGACCTCTACCACCTATATACTTTTTAGCCAGTTCTTCATTCAGCGTTTCTGTCTTTATCGTTTTTGCCTTCAAATTGACTCTTAAAATTTTTCCGTTATACCCATACATAAAAAAACCTCCCATAAGTTATTTAAAGGAGATATTGCAAAATTTATGCCAAATTAAAGAATTCATCTTTATCGATGCACACTTGTATTGACAACACTTTCAGAAGTTAAGTCACGGTATGTCAATATAAAAAACAAATATTGCGTCAAAACGGATCACTTTAAGCCAAATAAGCTGTTCCATTATGTAGCACTGTTCTGTTATGGCGCATTTATATTGTGTTTTTCTAGTTTTCTATATAATGTGTTTCTGCCAATCCCTAATATCTTCGCAGTTTTGGATATGTTTTCGTTGTTGTTTTTCAACACTTTGAGTATATGCGCTTTCTCTAGTTCATCTAGGGTGATGTCTTTTACATTGTAATCTTTTCTACCGGTGGCAACCTCAAATTTATTGCCTGTCGTTAGAGGGACGCCTTCTGTATTGATGACTAGCTCTACAAAATTCTCCAATTCTCTGATGTTGCCTGGCCATTCATAATCCATCAACAATCTCATGTGTTCTTCCTTGATGATCACTTCTTTTTTATTGAGTCTTCTGGATTTCCTATCCATGAAGTAGTCTATAAATAATGGTATGTCTATCTTCCTTTCTCTGAGTGGTGGCAGCCTGATCGGCAACACATTAAGCCTGTAGTAAAGGTCCTTCCTGAAATTTCCTTTTTCTACCTCTTCCCTTAGATTTTTATTGGTTGCAGCAATTATTCTTACATCGATTGGAATTTCATCGGTTCCTCCAACCCTGCGAATCACGCCTTCCTCTATAACTCTGAGCAGTCTGGTTTGAAGCTCATAAGGCATTTCTCCTATTTCATCCAAGAACAAGGTTCCACCATCCGCCATCTCAAACTTGCCGATTTGCCCCCCCTGCTTCGCTCCTGTGAACGCCCCTTCCACATAGCCGAATAATTCCGCTTCGATAAGGTTTTTGGGTATGGCACCGCAGTTCAAAGCCACAAAGGCCTCGTTTTTACGATTGCTATGGTTCTGTATGGATTGCGCGAAGATCTCCTTGCCTGTTCCGCTTTCACCCATCAATAAAACTGTCGATTTAGAGTCAGCGATCTTTTGTGCAAACTCAACTGTTTTTAAGAATCCCGGGTCTTGTCCTATCACTTTGTCAAACGTATAAACCGCTTTCGATCCGGTAACCTTGTTGGCTAATTTTCTCATTTTTTTTACGTCTCGGATCACAAATACCATTTCGTGTATTTCTTCCTTATGGTCTAAAATCGGATGGACACTCAAATTGACTTCGATTTTATTCATTTTGAGACGAACATAAACATCTTCTTGCATGATGCTTTCGTTATTTTTGATTGTTTCAACAATTTTGCCCCAATTGTTGATGATTTCCGATGCATTCATCTTGTATAGCTCTTTTGAAGTATAGCCAAGTATTGATTTTGTATGCTTATTGGCCAATTTTATATTGCCTTCAAAGTCAGCGGTGAATATTGCTGAAGGCAGAGAGTTCATTATCGTTTCAATATAGATTTTGTTTGAAGCCAATTCTTCCCCATAGTAATTTGATATCAGCATATTTTCGATGGCTTTTGCTGCAGCGGCAACCATTCCCAGTGTATGGGAATTGACCAGTTCCTTGTCGCCTGTCAAATCAAGGCATCCTGTCAGTTTCCCCTCATGGTCTCTGATAGGTGCACCGGAACATGTCCATTTGTGGAATATTTCAACATAATGCTCTTTTCCTGAAACCTGTAACGGTCTTCCTTCGTGCAAAGCAGTTCCCATGCCGTTTGTTCCGATATGCTCTTCTCCCATGAAGGCACCTGGCACCAATGCCGTTTCAAATGCCTTTTGCAGCATGTTGTCATTCCCGATAATATTTAATATGCAGCCTTCCTCATCATTGAGTATGACAATGAAATTTGATGATTTTACGAAGTCATAAAGCTGATTGATAAAAGGGTTGGCAACACAAATAAGCTCATGTTTTCGCTTGATGCGTTCACTGAGCTCCCGATCGTCCAGCACTCTTTTGCTCATTTTTTGACTCTTCATGATTCCGTATGTTTGACTTCTTTCATTGGATTCCTTTATAAAATCCCTATTATCCATGTCCATCTATACCTTATATGCGTATGACATACAATTAAAATATCAAATAAACGGGTCTTTGTCAAAATTTATCCAAAACGATTGCCCAAATCAATAAATTAAACATCCATCATATAACCCTTATTGATATTTCAACAGAAGCTGTATCACTTTGGTAATGACGGTAGGTAAAAAAAGAACAATACTGCTAATTCTGATGATATGCATAGTCGCTACAAGAGCGATGTCCGCACCAAGGAAATCACCTATTATAGCCATTTCTGTCAACCCTCCAGGTGCTGTCCCCAACATGGATGTTACCAAATCAATGTCAGTCACTTTATGAATAATCAGACCCAATACGATACAAAACACAAACATACCGACCACCATTATAAGTATTGGCACTATGTTGTTTTTCATCTGAAGCAGACTGGTTCTTGTAAAACTTAAACCGATATATCCTCCTACGACCATTTGCGCAGTCAATCTGAAATTCAGGGGAATATACCCTTTTGAAAACACTATGTTATATATAGCAGAAGCCAGTATCGATCCGATCAACGCTCCTGCCGGTATCCTCAGCCTCAGTCCTATTAACCCACCTGCAAAAGCCACTAGTAATGTCATAATCAAATTCATGATTTCCTCCTCTGTTTACTTTTTTACATCTTTCCATTCAGCATCTATATTCAACCTGATTGCCTGCAGGTACCTCAAAATGGTCTCCTTCTCTTCCTCATCAAATATGTGCAGCCCTTTGATTGCCGTACTTTCAATCTTTTCCAGAAAAAAAGGATATATCTGAACCAGCTTATCTGTAGGATAGATTTCCCAGGATCGTTTGTCTGATACAGATTTCTCTTTTCTGATATATTTTTTATCTTCCAGTTTTCTTAGCGCTTTTGCAGTAGTCGTCTTGTCTGTTCTTAACATATATGAAAGATCCTCCTGGCTGATTCCCGGATTTTCCATTACTCTGATTAAAAAAGCATGTTGACCTCTGGTGAGATTGATTTCCTTAAACTCTTCATTTCTGATGGCAGTCACGCATCTAGATATCGTAACAATTTCTCTGAGTATTTTTCTATCGATTTTCATCCATTTCCCTCAACTCGTCATGGTGTAGGTTGTCTATGTTGCTATTGGGTGTCGACAGTGTTATTTAGTTGACATTTCAACTAAATAACATTATAATACAAATTTAAAAAGATTTCAACAATTCTATATTTTTAGATGATAGCACAAAAATTTGCGCAAGAATCCAACGACACAACATGGCGGATGTGCTGGCAAATTTCCATGCTATCTATTTTTCATATTTAGAGGCCCTTCATGATAAAATGATCATACCAGTTTTTTATCAATCAGATACGCCTCGAATCTTTTCAGATTATTTTCAAAGTCAGTCCGACCGTAACCCATTCTGAAGTAATTTCCCCGATATGAGTATATCTCCGATGGCAGGAGCAGTATGCCTGCTTCTTCAACCATCTCATTGCAGAATTCATTGATTGAGAGATCCGATTTCATACAATGAAAAGCAATCGGTCCGCACATTGGCTTGTTATACTGAAACAAATCCCTATATTTTTCAAAAAAGATATCCGACAAATCCAGATTCTTTCTTATGATGCTCAAGTTTCTATCAAGTATTTTCTTTCCGTTCTTCAATGCGATTGTTGCCAAGTATTCAGAAGTACTGCTGTTGCATATGGTCGTATAGTGTTTGAATTTCGTCATCGCTTCCAGTATCTCTTTATCTTTGGTGGCTATCCACCCGATTCTGAGACCTGCCAACCCGTAAGCTTTGGACATGACTCCGAGAGATACGGCCCTATCGTACAAATCGACAAACCATTTTCTTTCAATCCCATCCAACTCAAGACCCTTATAAACCTCATCAGAAAAAATATAAATCCCTGATTGATTAGCAATCTCAGCTATTTCAACCATTTGTTGGTTCGTTAAGGTATAACCCGTTGGATTGTTGGGCGTATTGATGCAGATCAGCTTTGTGTTGGGTTTTATCAGTTTTTTTAGCTGATCTATGTCGATAGTCCACTGATGTTGATCTTGAGTCAAGTACCAGCGGTCAATCTCGCAACCGATGGCATCAGCCACCTCAAATAGGGACTGGTAGGTAGGAAACATGGTAATCACATGGTCGCTTCTGTCTAACATCGCGTTCATGAAGTTGAAAATAGCTTCCTGCGCTCCAGAATGGGCAAGCACTTGATCAGGGTCAATGCTGTCATACAACTGTGCGATTTCATTCCTTAATGCCTGTCCTCCAGGT
>DMAP01000150.1 GCA_003446975.1 Clostridiales bacterium
CTGAACCTTAGAAACCGTTATCCAGGGACTCTGCAGTGCTTATCTCCCATTTGTAGAAATGGGAGTCTTAGCACTGTTAGTCATCGGACAAAACTCATTATAGCACAAAAGATAACCTTAGCAATATCAATTATCATCATTGGCTATTGTTTATTTGTTGTCTTATAATATATACTGATAGTTAGGAAATATTTTAAACGATCGAATTGGACTAACAATTAGTCAAGGAGGCAAACATGGAATATAGAGAAATTGAGAAGTTAGGGGTTAAGCCATCATTGTTGGGATTTGGTTGCATGAGATTCCCTACCAGAGAAGATAAAAGCATCGATGAGGAAAAATCACAGGAAATGATAGACAAGGCATTGGAAAACGGTCTGACGTATATAGACACTGCATATCCCTACCATGAAAAGACAAGCGAAATGTTTATGGGGAGGGCTTTGTCAAAATATGATCGTTCAAGTTACCTATTAGCTACAAAACTCCCAGTATGGTTAGTTGAGGATCCTTCTCATGTCAGACAATACTTTGAGGAGCAATGTAAAAATCTCAAGACTGACTATATAGACTTTTATCTTTTGCATGCATTGAACAAAGAGAGATGGAATGCAGTTAAAAAACATAAAATGATTGAAGAAGTTGAAAAACTAAGAGACGAAGGAAAGATTAGATTTATTGGCTTTTCGTTTCATGATGAGTATCCGATATTTGAGGACATCCTGACCTATAGGAAATGGGATTTTTGCCAGATACAACTTAATTATATCGATACCAATATCCAACAAGGAATGAAAGGTTATGAGCTGGCTGACAAACTGGGCATTCCAGTCATTATCATGGAACCTGTAAAAGGTGGCGCATTGGCAAAGCTGCCTAAGGAGATGGAAGACATTCTTCATGCAATAGACACAGAAAAATCTGTGGCGTCTTGGGCATTTCGATACGTTGCCTCTCTGCCTAATGTTAAGGTTGTATTGTCAGGCATGTCCGACATGGCGCAGGTAGAAGACAACCTCCAGACGTTCAATAATTTCCGACCCCTCAACCATACGGAAATGAATGCAATAGAGAAGGTGACCCAAATATACAGAAGTCGACAGATGAATGATTGCACAGGATGCAATTACTGCATGCCATGTCCTTATGGCGTTAATATACCTGGCAACTTCGGTATATGGAACTATGGCTCCATTTATGAGGATATGGAAGGGGCAAAAGGGAAATACAGCAGAATGGATGAAGGGAAAAGAGCGACCGCATGCCAGGAATGTGGGGCTTGTGAGAGCCAATGTCCACAGTTCATTCCAATAATCAATGATTTGAAGCGTGTAGTCGAAAATCTTCAATAGCTTATTTGGAAAATGATTTCCGAATAACTGTTGACAAAAATTACACAATAGTTGTAGAATAGAGAGGGTAATAATGAGCATAGAAAGCAACATTGACATTAATCCAAATAAAAAAACATATGATGACCATACGGTCTATATCATGTCATATGTCAAGATTCCCGAATCCACTCCTGTTGGCATCATATACGGATTTGTGGCTATAGGGTTTATCATCAATTATAAGACGGACATCATCGAGGACAGCAGCATAACCTTCATCTCTGATGAAGTCAAGCGATTTTTCAAAGACCTGACAGTTGGATTCAATTTGAAGAACGGCATTGAAGAGTTGGAGAATATTGTTAAACTGAGGCTAAATGTCGCTTCTCAAAAATCTATCTGTGTTGCTTTGAGGGATATAGACAAGAAGTACCAGAGATGGAAGCAAGATGAAATGAAAAAGCTACAAACTCACTGATTTATTTGTGGTATTGCTGCGGATAGCAGTTTTATAGAAGCAAATAAAAGCCAGTAAGATAAAACCTTTTGAAAGGTTCTATTTTACTGGCTTTTTTATAAGTATTTCATAAAAAAGGAGGATAGAGAGGTTTCGTTGCATCGCATTATCATTTCATTTAAAAAACAATTATTGTGGAGGAATTAAAATGATTAAGAAAATGACAAATGTATTGGTCATAGGCGTAAAAAAATACTTACCAAGTCCTTATGTACTAGCACTCTTATTAAGCTTAATAACCTTTGTGTCCGGCTGGCTGTTCACAGAAGCGGGATTTATGGACATGACCAAGTATTTCGGAGATGGATTGTATTCGTTGCTGGCATTCACTATGCAAATGGTGCTTGTGTTGGTAACCGGTCATGTATTGGCAAGCTCGAAGATTGTCGTATCAATTCTACAAAAGCTAGCTAAATTACCAAAAAACAAGGTACAAGCTGTCATGTTCACAGCATTTGTATCTTATATCTGCAGCTATATCAACTGGGGATTTGGACTGATTGCTGGCGCATTAATTGCTAAAGAAATTGCGACAGTCAATTATGGTTCAAAGATACATTATCCTCTGATTATTGCAGCTGCATACAGTGGTAATATTGCAAGAGGCCCCTCTTCATCTATTCCATTGGCCATTGCTACCAAGGGTCACATTGTCGAAGATGTAGTTGGCATAATACCTGTCAGCCAGACATTGTTCAGCTCTTGGAACATGATTATCACTATAGCACTTTTGATTGCGATTCCATTCCTGTTCAAGGCAATGACTCCAAACGATGAAGACTCTATTGAAATCAAGATTGATAGAGATGAAGTCAAAGAAGTCAAGAAAGTGGTCAACAAAAAAGACATGACGTTTTCAGAAAGACTGGACAACAGCATGTTGCTGGCCTACATCATTGGTGGTCTAGGACTGATTTATCTGGTTAGCTATTTCATCAAGTCCGCTTCCTTCGACCTCAACCTGAATATTGTTATCATGATTTTCCTGGTGCTTGGTATCTTCGCACAAAAGACCCCGGGGAATTATGTCAAGGCTATGCAGAATGCGGTCAAGACAACTGCCGGTATAACGCTTCAGTTTATGTTTTATGCGGGAATCATGGGTATGATGAGGGGCTCAGGCCTTACAGTCATGCTGTCAGAATGGTTTATAAGCATCTCGACAGTGAAGACATTCCCGTTGTTCACATTCTGGAGCGCAGGCTTTGTAAACATATTTGTACCTTCTGGTGGTGGCCAGTGGGC
>DMAP01000345.1 GCA_003446975.1 Clostridiales bacterium
CAGGAAGTATTGGAAGAAACAGACATGGTGTTTATAACCGCCGGCATGGGCGGAGGAACCGGTACAGGCGCCGCACCATATATTGCCCAGTTGTCGAAACAACAGAATATTCTGACTGTAGCAGTAGTGACAAAACCCTTTATGTTCGAGGGGAAAAAAAGAATGGAAAATGCTCAGAGAGGGATTGACGAACTCAGCAAATTTGTTGATACCATTATCATAATTCCGAATGATAAGTTATTGGAAATAACGGATAAGAAAGCCACCTTGCTAGAGGCGTTCGATATCGCTGACGATGTCTTAAAACAAGGAATACAAGGCATATCTGATTTAATTGCCATCCCCGCTGTTATCAATCTAGACTTTGCTGACGTTAAGACAATTATGTCAGGACAAGGTCTTGCCCATATGGGAATTGGCTATGCCACAGGTGAGAGCAGAGCTTTGAATGCTGCCAAGCAAGCCATCAAGAGCCCCTTGCTGGAAACATCTATAAATGGCGCTAGAGGTGTGTTGATAAACATTACCGGCGGATCAGATATCGCATTGCATGAAATCAATGATGCCGCAAGACTGATTACGGAATCAGCTGACCCTGAGGCCAATATTATTTTCGGCGCCAATATTGAAGAAAGCCTAGGTGATTCTATAAAGGTAACAGTCATTGCGACAGGCTTCACAGAACAGAAAATCAAATCAAAAGAAACTGTTAAGGATTCGAAGGATTCTGGAATCAATAAAGAAGGATCCATAAAAGGAGATGGGTTTGCAAGACCTCCTTGGAACCTGGATATTCCAAATTTTATTAAATCCGATGACAAGATTAGGTTTGAAAAAGAATAATTCATTAAATAAATAGACTGAACTGATTGACTCAGTTCTTTTTATTGTATAGGAGAATAATCAAAATGAAATGCCCATATTGTGAGTTCGAAGAAACAAAAGTTATTGATACCAGACCAACTGATGAAGGCCAAACTATCCGAAGAAGGCGAGAATGCATCAATTGCGGCAAAAGGTTCACGACTTACGAAAAAATAGAAAATATCCAATTGATAGTTGTGAAAAAAGATAAGACCAGAGAAGCTTTCAACAGAACAAAAATACTCAACGGAATCATTAAAGCCTGTGAGAAAAGGCCTGTTTCCTTAAGAGATATTGAAGCGATAACTGACAGTATCGAGCGGAAGCTTCAAAATGCAATGGAAAACGAGATTACCACTGATCAGATTTGTGAAATGGTAATGGATGAATTAAAAAATCTTGATGACGTCGCTTATGTAAGATTCGCTTCGGTCTATAGACAGTTCAAGGATATCAATACTTTCATGGATGAACTTAAGAAAATCATGAACAACAACAAAGTTGACATGGGTTAGTTTGACAGGGTACCAAGATTGTGGTATATCATTATTAAGAGAGAAATGTTTTCAATAAGAATACGTTGAGCAATGCATTTCAAAACCTTTGATGGAGGTACAGATGTCTTCTAAAATTTTGGTTGTTGATGATGAAAAAAATATTTTGGAGCTGATAAGATTCAATCTGGAATTGAATCAATTTAATGTAGTAACTGCCATGGACGGTGAAGAAGCTATTGCCTTGATCAAGGAAACAGCTGATATAGATTTGATTATCCTTGATTTGATGTTGCCTAATATAGACGGTATCGAAGTCTGCAGAATTCTGAAAAGAAATGAGAAGACAAAGAACATACCGATTATCATGCTGACGGCAAAAGGTACTGAAACAGACAAAATATTTGGACTTGAAACCGGGGCGGATGATTATGTGACCAAGCCGTTTAGTGTCAAGGAGCTTACAGCTAGAGTTAAAGCACAATTAAGACGAAGCGATAAAATAAAACAGGATGACGACGTTATTGTCGTAAATAAAATGCAGATCAATAAAAAGCAACATTCTGTGACCATCGATAATCATACAATTGTGTTGACATTGAAGGAATATGAGGTTTTGAAACTCTTAGCGGAGAATAAGGGGAAGGTTTATACCAGAGATCAGCTTCTGAACCAGGTTTGGGGATATGATTATTTTGGAGAGACTAGAACAGTTGATGTGCATATTAGGCACATCAGGAAGAAAATCGAGGAACACGACAACTCAAACGACTATATTGAGACTATTAGAGGGGTAGGGTACAAGATTAAATAATGAGAAGAAAAATATTTCTATACTTTATTAGCGCTGCATTTCTATTGTGCGTGATTTTTTATGGGCTTATGATATGGGTCTTGAGAGTCAATTATACAGAAGAGGTTGTTAACAATATCAAGAGTGATGCCTATACAGTTGAATCGGTGTTGAGGAAGGATATAACGGATGATTATGAATCTTTGATCGATGACGTTTTCAGAAACAAGATCAATGACGGTATCAGGATTACTCTAATTGACGGGAACGGAAATGTTCAATATGATTCGCACAATAATCATTTGGCAATGGAGAACCATAGCGATAGGGATGAGTTTAAGGATGCACTTGAAGGTGCAATAGGGAAATCTATCAGATTCAGTACAACAGTGGGAGCGGAAATGGTTTATATAGCAATACCATTCTCGAATCAAGACGGGGACATATCAGTAATCCGTACAGCGTATCCATTGACTAGTATATATTCATTCTCCAATCGCATCGTCAATTATTTCATCTTGGGTTTTGGCATAAGCCTAATCCTATCATATATATGGACATTGAAGCTATCGGCTTATGTTCTCACACCAGTCAAACTCATTATTAACACAGCTAAGAGAATCTCTGCAGGCTATAACAGCGGAGAAGTGGAATACCACTCAGATGACGAGTTGGGAGATTTATGCCGATATTTCAATGAAATGAATGATTTCAACATAAAGAATGCCGATAGACTTTCAGGAGCAAATAACAACTTGAATTCGATTCTTTCCAGTATATTAAATAGTGTAATGGTCCTCGACAGAAATAAGAAACTGGTGTTTTGCAACAGGTCTGCTGAAAAGTTTATTGGGGCTGCTTTTTCAGAAATGGAAGGTAAACCGTTCATAGAACTGCTTAGAGACTATGAAATCAATAAGTTTATCGACGATTTTTATATTGACAGAAAAACATCTATTAAAGAAATTGTCTTACATGACAGTGTGCTGCGGTTTAATCTTTATTCCAATGAGGGTCTTTTCAACGAGTTCAAAGAAGGCATCGTGCTTGTCATACAAGAT
>DMAP01000239.1 GCA_003446975.1 Clostridiales bacterium
ATCATTTATATTGTTGAGTATGGATTAAAGAAGCTTTTTATATCTTGTGGAGTAAAAAAACAGAGGTTTTTGTTTTCTTTGCTCTTTTTTTATGAAAACGTTTATTTTGGATTAATTAGTTTTAACAATTGAATTGATTGATTTTTCAATCAAAACAGTATATAATTCTTTTTACGGATTGACTTGTGAATCTCTAACTCGACTGCAATNNATGCAATTTGGTATGACAATTCATTATCATATTCGATGGGAAAAATTCCAAAATATTGTTTGTTTAGGAAAAACAATGAATGACAATAATAAAATAAAAATATTTCAGAACCTGGCACTGGTTTCACAAATTGGCATTATGATGATTGTCCCGATTGCCATAGGATTGTTCATCGGTAAGTTTTTAGATGAAAAATTGGGAACCGGATATATTTTTTTATTTATTTTTTTGGTCATTGGTGTTGGCGCTGCATTTCTTAACTTGTATAAAATCGGGATGCGAGACCAAAAGAAAAA
Source organism: Clostridiales bacterium (assembly GCA_003446975.1). Taxonomy (GTDB): domain Bacteria; phylum Bacillota; class Clostridia; order Tissierellales; family Dethiosulfatibacteraceae; genus 38-11. The sequence continues at coordinate 508 of DMAP01000239.1, forward strand.
ATAAAACGTGAGAAAGAACGGTGTGTATATGGGGGAAACCATTCAATTACAGTTTAAAATCATAAAATTGACCGTAATAATTCTCGTAATTTTATCAATGATTTCATTCTTTTTTTTAGATGATTCCATAACATGGATTTACGGATATGTGTTTGGCGGTCTGATAGGGATACTTAATTTTATGCTTTTAGCCAAAACAATCGAAAAGGCAATGAAAATGCCACCGGCAAGAGCTCAGGTGTATGTCTCTACCAATTACTTCATTCGTTTTTCTATAATGATCATTGTATTGTTTGTTTCATTAAAAGCTGACTATATCAATACATTGGCAACTGTTATAGGTTTGTTGTTGATTAAGTTTGTAATCCTTGTCACTAATCTTTTTGATGACAAGGAATATTATAAAAGGATATTTATGAGAAAGGAGGAAAAGTGATGGAAAGTGGATTTGGGCCTCGTATTGTTTGGGACTCAGGGTGGAAGGTTCCCGGACTTGAATTTCTAGGCACCTTTCAAATAACAGAAACAGTTACAATAACATGGCTCATAATGATTGCGTTAATTGTTTTTGCAATACTATCAACAAAGAAACTCGAAAAAATCCCTAAAAGGCGACAACTAGTTCTAGAGATTTTGGTAGGCGCAGTAAACAACCTGACAGCTCAAACCATGGGCGAGGATAAAAGGAATTTTGCCCCTTATATGGGAACAATACTCATGTTTCTGGCTATAGCAAATCTATCAGGGCTAATTGGACTCAGACCTCCTACTGCAGACGTGAACACAACTATTGGATTGGCTCTGATGACCTTTACCATGATTCACGTGAATGGTGTCAGGAAAAAAGGAATCGGAAAATATTTAAAGGGATTCACAGAACCTTTGATTCCTATGTTGCCCTTAAATATTATTGGGGAGTTGGCAACACCTATATCTTTAGGATTTCGTTTGTTCGGTAATATCATTGGTGGATTAATCATAATGAATCTGATTTATAGCGCTTTGGCAGGACTCAGTTCTATGTTGTTCGGACCTTCAATGATACCGATTTTTCAAGCAGGTCTACCTGCTGTCCTGCATGTTTACTTCGATCTTTTTGCAGGTGTATTACAATCTTTTATCTTTACAATGTTGACCATGGTATATGTGTCAATGGCTATGGATTAAATTCATGAATAAAGAATGTCAAAAAAACTAACTATTTAGATTTAAGGAGGATTAAATCATGGAACAAATTACAGGAAGAGCTTTAATACTAGCATGTTCAGCGGTAGGAGCGGGGTTGGCAATGATAGCAGGTATAGGACCTGGAATTGGACAAGGTTATGCGGCAGGTAAAGGGGCAGAGGCTGTAGGGAGACAACCTGAAGCGCAAGGCGATATTATTAGAACAATGCTTCTAGGGGCTGCTGTTGCTGAGACGACTGGTATTTATGGTCTAATCATAGCGTTGGTGTTGCTGTTTGCAAACCCTTTAATTGGATTGCTTTAATTACCATTGAGTAGTGAAGTCATAGGCTTCAAATCAAACAAGGGAAGGAGGCAGTTAGATGTTAAAGGCACCATTGGTAGGTTTTAGTTGGACCATCGTATTCCAAATAGTCAATACGCTCATATTGTTCTATTTTTTAAGGAAATACCTATTTGTACCTGTGACCGGTATAATGGAGAGCAGAGAGAAAAGTATTGTTGATTCGTTGCAGGATGCTGAAAGACTAAGTGAAGAAGCTGAGAATTATAAACAACAATACTATAACATGCTTCAATCGGCCCAGGATGAAGGCAAGGAATTGATTGAAAAGGCTAGAAAAAATGCTGATGAAAAATCTGAAAAAATATTAAAAGAAGCTAAAGAGGAAACCCTAAAGCTTAAGCAGAAGGCAGAGGAAGATATTCGCCGAGATCGGAAAAAAGCGGTTAACGAGATTAAGGATGAAATATCTACTTTAGCAATTCTTGCAGCGTCTAAAATTCTTGAGAATGAAGTCGATGAAGCAAAAAGCAAGACGCTAGTCAGCAAATTCATAGAACAGGTAGGGGATGAGCAATGGCAGAATTAGTGGCTAAGGTTTATTCTCAGGCATTGTTTGAAGTTGGGCTAGAAAAAAAATCGCTTGATTTATATTTGAAGGAATTGAAAGCTGTAACAACTGCATGCACGGAATACCCGGATTTTTACGAGATATTGAAATCTCCTAAAATAAAAACCGACGAAAAAAAAAGAGTTGTCCATGAAGTTTTCGGAGATAATCACAGTGAAGAAATCAACAATTTCATTAAAATCATATTGGACAAGAGAAGAATAAAAGATCTATTCTCAATAGCGAAGGAATTCGAAGCTTTGATTTATGAACATAAAGGCATCGTCAAAGCCATAGCTTACACGACAAAACCATTGGCGACAGAAGAGCATGAGGCTTTGAAGGAAAAGTTGCAATTCATGACAAAAAAAGAGATTGAATTGATAAATCAAATTGATGAGAATCTTCTGGGTGGAGTCATGATCAAGCTAGGTGATAGAGTAATTGACGGAACCCTAAGAGGAAAGCTTAACAGGCTTCAAAACAGCCTGAAAGAAATAATAGTATAGGACAGGGGTGAGAAAAAGCAATGAGTTTAAGACCAGAAGAGATAAGTTCAATTATAAAGGAACAGATAAAGAAGTATGATACCAAGCTCGATACCGTCGATATAGGGACGGTTATTCAAGTAGGAGATGGTATTTCCAGAATACACGGTCTTGAGAATTGCATGTACGGTGAGCTTCTTGATTTCGGAAATGATACATTCGGCATGGCGCTAAACCTTGAAGAGGATAATGTTGGTTGTGTTCTAATGGGTAATGATATGGGTATCAAAGAAGGAGATACTGTAAAAAGAACCAAGAGGATAGTGGAAGTACCTGTTGGAGATGCAATGCTTGGAAGAGTTATCAATTCTTTAGGACAGCCTATAGATGGAAAGGGACCGATTGAAACCAATAAGTACAGACCCATCGAAGCTAAAGCATCAGGTGTAATCACAAGAAAGTCAGTTACAGTTCCTCTACAAACCGGTATAAAAGCGATTGATTCTATGATACCTATAGGAAGAGGACAAAGAGAGCTTATCATAGGAGACAGACAGACTGGGAAAACAGCAATAGCTGTGGATACAATCATCAATCAAAAGGGACAAGACATATACTGCATATATGTCGCAATTGGGCAGAAAAGATCTACAGTAGCCAAGACAGTAGAGATATTGGAATCCAATGGTGCCATGGAGTATAGCATAGTTGTCTCAGCGACAGCAAGTGAAATGGCTCCATTGCAATATATTGCGCCTTATACTGGCGTAGCTATTGCTGAAGAATTCATGTACAATGGCAAAGATGTTTTGATTATTTATGATGACCTCTCAAAGCATGCTGTAGCATATAGGGCGATGTCTTTGCTACTTAGAAGACCACCTGGTAGAGAGGCATACCCAGGAGATGTATTTTATCTACATTCAAGACTTTTGGAAAGAGCGGCTAGATTAGATGATGCTTACGGTGGCGGATCCATTACGGCTTTGCCTATCATAGAGACACAAGCAGGGGATATATCGGCTTATATTCCGACAAATGTCATATCGATCACAGATGGTCAGATTTTCCTTGAGACAGAGCTGTTCAATGCTGGACAAAGACCGGCAATCAATGCGGGTTTATCTGTATCGAGGGTTGGCGGTTCAGCACAGATCAAAGCAATGAAATCTGTTGCCGGAATGTTGAAGCTTGAGTTGGCACAGTATAGAGAACTTGCAGCATTTGCCCAGTTCGGTTCGGAGCTTGATGCGGAGACCAGAGCTACTTTGGATCATGGCGAGAGACTGATGCAAATTATCAAACAACCGCAGTATGAACCGATTAAAGTCGAAAGACAAGTCATGATGATTTACCTGGCAAACCAAAGATATTTGAAAGACGTTCCGGTCAATAGGATAACTGAGTTTGAAAGCAAGTTTTATGAATTCATGGAAAACAATTATCCTGAAATTGGCAAGGTCATATACGAATCAAAAAACATTGATGATGAGACCAAAGGGAAATTGAATGATGCGGTTGAAGAATTCAAGAAGGATTTTTTAGCATAGATACCCTTTATCATAGTCAGGAGGTGAAGACTTGGGCCAGAACATGATCGATGTGAAACGCAGAATAAAAAGTGTAACCAGCACCATGCAGATAACCAAAGCTATGGAATTGGTAGCTACCGCAAAACTCAAAAGAGCCAGAAAAAAACTTGAGGCTTCAAAACCATACTTTGAAACAATACTAGAGTCGATTTCAGAAATAATAGCCCATACAAAAGGCTTTAAGCACCCCTATATTGATGGCCGAAAAATCAGCAACACTTTATTTATTGTCATTACCGGAGACAGGGGTCTTGCAGGCGGTTATAACGCAAATGTTTGCAAGCTTGTAGAAGAGAAAGCTAAAGAAAAAGAGAATGTAAAAGTGATAGCAATAGGCACAAAAGGTAGGGATTACTTCAGAAGAAAAGCTTATGAAGTTGTAGAGTCATATTTAGGTGTATCTGAAAATCCATCCCTCCAAGTGGCAATAGATATCAGCAAGAAAATTGTTCAGATGTATGTTTCTGAGGAAATTGATGAGATATATCTCGTTTATACCGAATTTATCAGTACAATATCCTATGAACCAAAAGCCTTGAGGTTATTGCCGGTTGCCATAAAAGAAGGACAGATTAAAAGCAAAATGCTATTTAGATATGAACCTTCACCTGAAAGTGTATTGGAGTATTTGGTGCCCAAATATCTGAACAGCGTCATTTATGGTGCATCCATTGAGGCATCTGCCAGTGAATCTGGGTCTAGAAGAATTGCAATGGAGAGCGCTACAGATAATGCAAAGGATATGATTGAGGATCTTCAATTATTGTATAACAGAGCGCGACAAGCATCAATAACGCAAGAGATAAGTGAGATCGTTGCCGGTGCGGATGCATTAAATTAGAGGAAAGGAAGTGATAACATGGTTGGAATTGAAGTAGGCAGGGTTAAACAGGTTATTGGAGCTGTTTTGGATATTGAGTTCAGCGAAGAGCATTTGCCGGAATTGCTGAACGCCATAGAAATTAAAATAGGCGACAGGATAGTCGTTGCTGAAGTGGCACAACACATTGGCGACAACACTGTCAGATGTATTGCTATGGACTCGACTGACGGATTTACTAGAGGCATGGAAGCAATCAATACAGGTGCACCAATCAGTGTTCCTGTCGGGAAAGAGATTTTAGGAAGAATGTTCAATGTTTTAGGAGAACCCATAGATGGCAAACCCCCGGTGACAACTTCTAAGAGGTCACCAATACATAGGGAAGCACCATCCTATGAAGAGCAAAGTACGAGTACTGAAATATTTGAGACAGGTATCAAGGTTGTTGATCTTATTTGTCCATATTCCAAAGGTGGTAAAATTGGTTTGTTCGGAGGCGCTGGCGTTGGCAAAACAGTATTGATACAGGAACTGATAAACAATATAGCCAAAGAACACGGTGGTTTGTCTGTTTTTGCTGGCGTTGGTGAAAGAACTAGAGAAGGCAATGACCTTTATTATGAGATGATGGACTCAGGGGTAATCGACAAGACCGCCTTGGTTTTCGGTCAGATGAACGAGCCGCCGGGAGCTAGAATGCGTGTTGGTTTATCCGGACTGACGATGGCCGAACATTTCAGAGATGAGGAAGAACAGGACGTATTATTGTTTATAGACAATATATTCAGATTCACACAGGCAGGATCAGAGGTCTCAGCACTGCTGGGCCGTATGCCTTCAGCTGTAGGTTATCAGCCAACTCTTGCTACTGAGATGGGTGTTTTACAGGAAAGGATCACTTCAACCAAGAAAGGTTCAATAACCTCTGTACAAGCAGTATATGTTCCGGCGGATGACTTGACAGACCCAGCTCCGGCGACTACATTTGCCCATCTGGATGCGACTACGGTTCTATCGAGAAAAATATCCGAAAAAGGAATCTATCCTGCTGTGGATCCATTGGATTCCACATCACGTATTTTGGATCCCGTAATAATAGGAGAAGAGCATTATCGTGTGGCCAGAGGGGTACAGGAGGTGCTGCAAAGATATAACGAACTTTTGGATATCATAGCTATTCTTGGAATGGATGAATTGTCGGAAGAGGATAAGATAATTGTTGCTAGAGCGAGAAGGATTGAAAGATTCTTATCACAAAATTTCCATGTTGCCGAACAGTTTACTGGCACAGCTGGCGTATATGTTCCCCTTAAAGAAACAATAAGGGGCTTCAAGGAAATATTGGAAGGCAAGCATGATGATTTGCCTGAGCAGGCATTTTTGATGGTGGGGACGATAGAAGAAGTTATTGAAAAAGCAGAGAGAATGAAAAAACAGAGAAGTGCTTAACAAGTCTTGATCCATTAAAAAAGGAGGGTGAATATATGTCAAAGTTCATGCTTGAGATTGTAACGCCTGAACGATTATTCTTCGATGGTGAGGTCGAGATGGTCATTGCCAGAGGTGTCGAAGGTGATATTGGTATTTTGAAAGGCCATGAACCCTTTGTGACACCATTGCAGATAGGGACAATAAAAATCAAGATTGATGGACAGTTTAAACTAGCTGCCATATCACAAGGATATATGCAAGTCACGAAAGATAAGGTGGTCATTCTAGTGGATACAGCTGAGTGGCCGGAAGAAATTGATGTTAACAGGGCTGAAAAAGCAAGAGAAAGAGCTGAGAAAAGACTTCAGCAAAAGACAGCAGATCTGGATATCCTAAGGGCTGAAATTGCTTTGAAAAAAGCGACTACCAGATTGGGAGTCGCAAAAATGACAGGTAGACACTAAGACGCGGAAACCGCGTCTTTTTGATTATTTACTTGTCCAGTCCAAGAATTTTTCTAGCCTCATCCGGAGTTGCGATTTCACGTCCAAGCTCCTTGGCGATTCGAACAACTTTTTCGACCAGTTCCGCATTGGATTTGGCCAACACACCTTTCGAAACGAAGATGTTATCCTCGAAACCCACGCGAACATGTCCACCCTCAATGATTGCCACAGTTGCCAATGGTATTTCGTGACGTCCAATCCCTGCGACAGTCCATGTTGAACCCTTTGGAATGCTGCCAATCATATGAAGCAAATCTCTGATCTCTCCAGGGCAGGCTCCCGGCACACCCAGGACAAAGTCAAAGTGTATGGGATGATTGATAATTCCTTTTTTGGCCAGGTTCAACGCTGTGTTAATCATTCCTCTTTCGAAGCATTCTATTTCCGGTTTTACGCCAAGCTCCTTCATTCTGTTGGCAAACTTAATGATGTATTCCTCAGTATTCATAAACACATCGTCACCAAAGTTGGTAGTACCTGTACTCAGTGTTGCCATTTCAGGACTCAATTCTATTGGCTGCATTCTCTCTTCGGCAGAATGCCAGACGGCACCACCTGTAGAGGGTTGAAATATAATATTGCATTTTTTTGCTATTTTCTCTTTTATGACCTTGTAGGTCTCGTAATCCTGAGTGGGTTTTCCCTCTGCATCTCGGGCATGGACATGAACGACAGATGCACCGGCCAAATAACACTCATAAGCTGCCTCTGCAATCTCATCGGGGGTGAGGGGAAGATTGGGTTGTAGTTCCCTGGTAACCTCTGCACCGGTCAATGCAGCAGTAATAATTAGTTTTTCCATAAAGACCTCCTGAAATATTTCATTATCACCTATTAGGATAATCTATTTCCTTAGAAGTGTAAAGGGTGTAGGGACAAAATCATCTATGACATCTAAAAGAATTTATGATAAAATTAACAGGGTTATTGAATTCAGAGGTGGCATATGATTGATTTGGCTGTTAAAAATCTCAAGAAATACTACAGCGCCAACATGATTTTTGATCATGTCGCTTTTGATATCAAATCAGGCGAGAAAATAGGTCTTATCGGTCCCAACGGATCCGGTAAAACCACACTTTTGAAAATCATCACAGGCATTGAAATGGCTGAAGGCGAGCTGTTTATGAGAAAAGGCTTGACTTTGGGTTACCTGGAGCAGCTGTCAGTCATAAACCTAGATGATACCGTAACCGATGTGTTGTACAGTGCTTTCGATGAAGTTAACAATCTCAAGCAGCAATTGATCAATTATGAAAGGCATCTGAGTCAAGAACCTGAGAATCTTGATAACATACTACAGGAATATGGCAGGCTTCAGACTGAGTTCGAAAGGTTGGAAGGCTATAGCATCGATGAAAAGATTAATCGAATCATCAAGGGACTTGATTTGGATCACCATCTAAACAAGACATTCAACGATCTGAGCGGTGGGGAAAGAACAAAGGTGATGCTTGGAAAGGTACTGCTGATGAATCCGGACCTGTTGTTGCTAGATGAGCCTACAAATCATCTCGATTTGAGTTCTGTTGAATGGCTCGAGCTATTTCTCAGGGAATACAAAGGTTCAGTGCTTCTGATTTCCCATGACAGGTTTTTTTTGGACAATGTGGTGGGCAAAATAATTGAAATGGATAAGGATGGTGTTGAGATATATCATGGCAACTACTCCTATTATGTGTTGGAGAAAGAGAGACGATTCTATGAAGCTATGAAATGGTATGGCAATCAACAGAAAAAAATAAAGAGAATGGAAGACCAGATTCATCGCTATCGTGTCTGGGGTGAGATGAGAGATAGTGACAAGATGTATAGAAGAGCCAAAGAGTTGGAGAAAAGACTTGAAAAAATAACCCTCTTGGACAAGCCTGTTCTCGAAAAAAGGAAAATATCTCTAGCTGGATTGACCGGAGGCAGAACCGGAAAATCGGTTATTTCTGTTAAAGATGTATCAAAATCATATGATGGCAAAAGGATATTGCACGATGTCAGCTTTGAATTGTTCTTTGGCGATGCCTTTGCCTTAATGGGTGATAACGGCAGTGGCAAAACCACATTGCTCCGAATGATTACAAATGAGATTGAACCGGATGCCGGCCAAATCACAATAGGGGCCAGGGTCATGATTGGCTATCTGCCTCAAAAGGTAACCTTCAATGATGAGGAAAAAACAGTACTGGATACCTATGTTGAGGAGTCCGGCACGACACTTTCACAGGGAAGGCATGATCTGGCAAGGGTCTTGTTCTATGGCGATGATGTGTTCAAAAGAGTCAATATGCTGTCTGGCGGTGAAAAAAGCAGATTGAGACTCAGCATCATTCTGAACAACAATGCCAATCTACTGATTTTGGATGAGCCGACCAATCATCTGGACATTGATTCGAGGGAGGTCCTTGAGGATACCTTGATCAATTACCAAGGAACCATCTTCTTTGTGTCCCATGACAGGTACTTCATCAACAAACTGGCCGATCGTATAGGTGAAATCCAAGGAAAGACGATTCAGGTCCATGAAGGCGATTACAGTTACTATAGAGAGCGACGCAAATTGGATCAGGAGAAACAGATGGTTAAAAAAACTGAGCTGCCAGGTGATCAAAAAAAGAAATCTCCATACCACGGCATCAAGCAGCCAGCGCCAACCAATCGAACAGTGACCAGAAAAAAAGAGGCATTGGCGGCTGAAATCATGGATTTGGAACAGACAATCAACCAGTTGACCGAAGAGATGGAAGGCAATCCGACAGATCATCAGCTTTTGGCAAGATTGTACGAGGAAAAAACACATGCTGAAAATATATATCTTGATAAACTGATGGCTTATGAAAAATTGGCCATTGCGGTGGAAAACCAATCGGAAAAGGAGGAGAAGATAAGATGAAAATTAGAATAGGCCAGATACAGATGCATATCACCGATGACAAACAATCCAATATTCAAAAGGCGGACAGGCTCATTGATGAGGTTGTGAAACAGGGTGCGGACATTGTGGTACTGCCCGAGATGTTCAACTGCCCCTACAAGGCATCTTCCTTTCCTAAATACGGTGAATTGGAGGATGGAGAGACCTATCAGTTTTTGAGCCGGAAAGCTGGGGAGAAAGGCATCTATTTATTCGGGGGATCCATTCCTGAAAGGACAACAGATGACAGACTGTACAACACCTGCTATGTTTTCGACAAAACCGGCAGCAAGATTGGCAAGCATCGAAAGACCCATCTTTTTGACATCAATATCACCGGCGGACAGGTTTTTCGCGAGTCGGACACACTTTCCCCCGGGAATGAGGCAACGGTGGTTGAAACCGAGTTCTGCAAAATAGGTGTCATGATTTGCTACGACATCAGATTCCCTGAATTCGCACGAATGATGACTTTGAATGGCGCAAGGGTCATCATGGTTCCAGGGGCCTTCAATATGACAACCGGACCGGCGCACTGGGAGATCCTGTTCAGGACCAGGGCTGTCGATAATCAGGTCTTCACAATCGGCACATCACCAGCTAGAGACGAACAGGGTGTTTATGTATCCTATGCCAACTCCATTGTCGTTTCACCATGGGGAACGGTGCTGAACCGACTTGGTGGCGAGGAGACGGTTTGTGTGACAGAAATCGATTTGGATGAAGTGGACAGCATCAGACAACAGCTTCCTCTCCTTGAGCAAAGAAGAACGGACTTGTATTGAATCAAAGAACCCTGTCGATAAATGAAAATGAATATCAATTAGCTTGACAATATCATGTAATTCGGTTAATATGTATTTATGAAAAAGATATGAACGGTAAGGCCGTTGGATATCACAATCGATTATTATGAAATTCAAGGAGGATATTATGTTATCTACAAGATTATTGGAAGAACTAAATCTACAAATCAAATATGAACTGGAATCAGCCCATTACTATCATGCCATGCAGGCTTATTTTGATTCAAATGATCTACCGGGTTTTGCCAATTTTTTCAAGGTGCAGGCCCAGGAAGAGCGTTTCCACGCTGAGAAATTCTACAATTTTGTGTATGAGACCAATGGAGATGTATCGTTGACGGCTCTTGATTTACCTGGGAAAGACTTTGACTCACCGTTGGATGTATTCAAAAAAGCCTTGGTTCACGAACAGTTTGTGACCAAGAGAATCTATCATCTGATGAACATTGCGGTTGAGGAAAAGAATTATGCCACACAGTCGATGCTGAATTGGTTTATAGACGAACAGGTTGAGGAAGAAAATTCAATGAGAGAAAAGATTGCGGTGCTTGAGAGAATCCAAGACAATCCCAATGGGTTATATATGTTGGACGGTCAGTTGGCTGCCAGAACATTCACGCCTCCGGTCGCCTAAACTAAATTTAATAAAATAACAAAAGGACGGTTAATCCCGTCCTCAGACTGCTGACAAAGTCAAAAA
>DMAP01000288.1:0-2511 GCA_003446975.1 Clostridiales bacterium
ATATGTTTCCGCAAACCAGTCACGTCGAGTCTATATCATTGCTTTTACTAAAATGACACTTGGCGACCACTTGACAACCACTTGACGACCTCTTAAAAATGTAATCAAATTTCAAAATAACATAAGAAATAGCCATCAGATCCTTTCAAAAGGTATCCGATGGTTTTTTTTCTCTATGTGAACAAATTTTGTCCATTGTGGGAACATATTTTAGGGCAAATCGCGCAACGAAAATGTTCGTTTGCTTGAAAGTGGGAACATATTGAGCCCTAAAAAAAATTAGATAATAACAACTCGATAGTTCATAATTTTATCGTATTTCTCACTCTTGTAGGTTCCTGTTGCGAGTGGATTTTTGGATTCAAATTCATGTCGTCTTTCTGAGAATTCCTTGTCGCTATAATTTTTGTTACCAGCGATGCAGAAGACCACTTCATCAGGTTTTACTGAAATCATTTTGAAGATGAAGGAGCGTAGAATATCACCATCAACTTCAGTAATGGAATCATTAAGTTGATTGAGTGTTGCTTCAATTTTTGCTAACCTGGAGCGGGTATCGTAGTTTGCAATATAGTGAGCTTCAAGTTTTGATATTTCCACTTGATTCGTTTTGAGTTGGTTTGTGTAGGTTTGGTATTTTTGATTGAAGTCTTTTTCTGACAGATTCGGATTCTTAACTTGAATATCAATAAGGTTTGACATCAGTTGTTCGATGTTATCGTTCTCTGTTCTTAGCTCATCTATTCTCACTTCAACGTCCGTAATCTTAATCGTGGATTGAATGATTTTTTGAATGGTTGGGATGATGTTTCTATCTTCTAGAAACACGTCAGTGATCATTTGAATGGTTGCACCTTCAAGCATCTCTTGATAGGTGGCTTTCGCTGTACAATGAGCTTTACCGTCAATATAACCTCCACATTGCTGCATGATTCTTTGTGCTGGTGTACCGTAGTTCCAATAGCGTCTTTTTAACGTTCTACCACATTCGGAACACACGATGAATCCTGAAAATGGATAGGTCACATTGTACTTTGCTACATTCTGGTCTTGGCCAATCTTGACTCTTCCACGATCCTTTCTGATCTGTTGAGCGAGTAGGAATGTTTCTTTATCGATAATTGGTTCATGGGACTCTTCAGTGTGATACTTTGGTGCAGTATTCTTGTTGACGATTCGTTTATGTGAAAGGTAATCCACGGTCACTGTTTTCTGTTGAATCAAGTCACCGACATACTTTTCATTCTTGAGTATGACTGCAACTGTGGACATGCTCCATTTGGTTGCTCCTGCACCTGTCTTTGCACCGATGGATTCCATGTGTTTTGCAATTTTAGCTGGTCCTATACCATTCACATACATCCTAAATACTGTTCTTACAACTTCAGCTTCTTCGGGATCAACAACCAGGTTACCACCACGCTTTTCTTTGGTGTATCCTAAGAACCTGTTATGATTCACAATTGGAACGCCATTGTTGAATCTCTTTTGAACATTCCATTTGACGTTCTCACTCACGTTTCTAGCTTCCTCTTGAGCAATCGATGACATGATGGTTAATAGGAAGTCCACCTTAGGGTCTGAAGAGTAGATGTTTTCTTTTTCGAAGTAAACCTCCACATTGATTAACCGCATCTCTCTAATGTAGTTCAAGCAGTCAACAGTATTTCTAGCGAAGCGTGAAATGGATTTCGTGATGATTAAATCAATCTCACCTCGCTTAGCTGCATCAATCATATCGTTGAACTGTTTTCTGTGCTTTGTTGAAGTCCCACTGATACCTTCATCTGCGTAAATACCACAGAAGGTCCACTCGGGATTTTTTTGAATTCTATCGGTGTATTCGTCCGTTTGGGCGATGTAACTTGATTTCTGCTCCTCATTGTCCGTTGAGACACGAACGTAGGCACAGACGCGCTTTTTGAGCGGTTTAGGAATCAATCCATTTGAATCTAGCGCTTGCTTTGGTTGAATGACTCTTACTTGTTTGTTTTGCATGATAGTTCCTCCTTTGTTAGTACATATACATCACTCTAAAAGCAATGAATAGCAAGTATAATGTGCATTTAACCGTTGCTTTCTGTGATACCATAGTGTGCTTTCAAACGAACCAGGATGATTCTGTATTCCTGTTCTGTAATGAGTTGATCCATATAAAGATTAAAGACCACTTTTGCAGAGTAGTCGTATTTCATTTGATTGGTGATAATCGGTTCTTTATTCATCGGTGTCCTTTCCGAAGGATAAAAAGAAAAAAAGGAATTNNTTTGTGACGCTGCCTAACCTACCAAGAGTAGTTTATCATTATCTTTTATTTAAAACTACATGCCAACGGCACAAACGTATCAATGATTAAAAAAAGTTTGGTATATGAAAATCTTGAGCAATAGAACCAGCATAAATACCTGATATGATAAGGTTTTCTGCTTGAACTTTAGTAAAGTTAAACAGTTCATCATGAATAAAGAAGCTACCACTGCCATCTGTGTTGTAAAATATCTTAGAGACATA
>DMAP01000288.1:2619-2879 GCA_003446975.1 Clostridiales bacterium
CGTAGGTTCTGAATGCGAGGGTGTTTTTATTTCTGCTTGAGAAAGGATTACCAGTTATATGATCGATTGATACTCCGTAGAACTGAGATAGTTTGATTAAATCATGAATCCCAATCTCCCTTGAGCCATTCTCGTAATTGAGATAACCCTGGCGGGATTTTTTTATGACATTAGCTACATGCGTTGTCGTTAAGTTGTGAGCCAAGCGCAGACGCTTCAAATTCTCACAGATGAACAAATTATTAAAATCGTCTTCGGTA
>DMAP01000336.1 GCA_003446975.1 Clostridiales bacterium
ATCACTCAAGTGGCGGTGGGAATCAGAGACAAGCTAACCATTTTTGGAAATGATTATCCTACCCATGACGGAACAGGCGTCAGGGACTATATCCATGTCGTTGATTTAGCAAAAGGCCATGTAAAAGCCTTGAAAAGGGTTTTGGCAATACCCGGCAGTGATGTTTTCAATCTTGGAACAGGTAAAGGATGCAGTGTGTTAGAGCTAATCAGACATTTTGAAGAAACCACAGGAATGGAGATTCCATATGTGATAAGTGGCAGAAGATCTGGAGATGTGGCAGTCTGTTACGCTAATCCGGAAAAAGCCGCTCGTATTCTTGAATGGACTGCTGAAAAAAATCTAGATGAAATGTGCAGAGATTCATGGAGATGGCAGTCAAAAAACCCTGAAGGGTATAGATCATAAGTAAAAAATCAAGTCGGTGTTTTAAAAATTGACTAATTGATATATAATACATAATTATGCTAAAGGAGCGTGTAAGAATGGAAATAACAAGAGATAAAGCATTAGAGTTGTTTGAAGACCATATTGATTCCGAGAGTCTAATAAAACATTGTCTAGCTGTTGAAGGAGCGATGAGAGGCTGTGCGGAAAAATTGAATGAAGATGTTGATTTATGGGGTGTTTGTGGACTTCTGCATGACATTGACTTTCAGAAATGGCCTAATAATCATCTCGAGATAGCACCACAAATTCTAAAAGAGGCAGGTTATCCGAAAGACTTCATAGAAGCTATTCTTGGCCATGGCGATTTCACTCTGGTTCCTAGAGAAACACAGATGGCTAAATGCCTATATGCAGTAGATCAAATGGCATCATTCATAATTGCCGTAGCACTGATGAGACCTACCAAGTTAGAGGGAATGACAGCCAAATCGGTCAAGAAAAAAATGAAGGACAAGGCATTTGCACGAGCCGTCGACCGTGATGAAATGCAAAAAGGCGCTGATGAGCTTGGAATGGATATAGGAGAGCTTATAAGCATGGTAATCGATGCCCTTCAGAAACGAGAGCTTGAACTG
The DNA here is from genome assembly GCA_003446975.1 of Clostridiales bacterium. Classification (GTDB taxonomy): domain Bacteria; phylum Bacillota; class Clostridia; order Tissierellales; family Dethiosulfatibacteraceae; genus 38-11. The sequence continues at coordinate 1,026 of DMAP01000336.1, forward strand.
AATGGCATGGGGATATCAATGATGTAGACTTGAAAGGAGAAGATATGGAATATCTGATTATCAGCTTTCAAGCGTTGCTGCCATTGATTATTATGGTACTGATAGGTTATGTCTTGAAAAAAGCTAACGTTGTAGATAGTTCATTCAATCAAAAGAGCTCAACCATTCTTTTTAATCTCGCATTTCCTGTGATGCTTTTCTACAACATTACAAATGCGGATGTTGAATTTGTTTTTGACTGGGCCACCTGGCGATTTATCCTATTTGCCTGCGCAATAGTCCTGATATCGTACTTACTAGCGTTTTTGATTGCTGAGAAGAATAATTGGGACAACAGGACCAAGGGGGCTTTTGTTCAAGGTGCTTATAGAGGCAATTATATCATTATAGGATTTGCTATTCTGGAAAATCTTTTTGGAAATGAAGTATCAGTGGGGATGAGCCTGATAACAGCATTTATTGTTCCACTGTTCAATACGTTGGCAGTCATCAATTTTACGTACTATGAACCTGAATATGACAAAATCAATTACTTGGAGATGATTAAAGGAACAATTAGAAATCCTCTTATCATTGGTATTCTCGTTGCTTTGCTATTCAATTATTTGAATATCAAAGTGCCAGTGACTGTAAATGATACTTTGTTTATGATCAAGGGTATTGCAGTGCCTATGGCCTTAATCAATATAGGCTCAATGTTCAGTCTGAGGACAGATCTTAATGAAAGGAAACCTCTTGTTTTGGCGGTCTTATTCAAAGTTGTGCTATTTCCTTTGATGTTTACAATTATTGCCATATTGTTTGGGTTTAGAGGACCTTCCCTGGGGATTCTATTTGTTCTGCTGGCATCACCGACAGCGACTGTATCGTTTATCATGGCAAAAGCTATGCATAGCAATGACACACTGGCGGCAGCTATTATTGTTTTTTCGACCGCAGCTTCATTTTTTACTATTTTCATTGGGGTTTCACTACTAAATGCTTTGGGATTTTTTTGAGTTAATCGTTAAAGATGTTTTACAAAAAGAAAGCATATCTATATAATAGACTTGACAAAGCTAAATACGGGTAAAGGGGCAAGCAGTAAATGGATGAAAAGAAAAACAGCAGATATTATCTAACGTATATTCCTATATTTATAGTGCTTGTAGTTATATTCAAGTTTATTTATTTGGATAACGGGTTGTCAAAAATTTTCAATATTTTGGTTCCTATACTAACTGGTATCTTTCTTGCTATGATTCTCAATCCGCTTATGAAGGCTTTTAGGAAGGTGTTCCGGTTTAAGCTGATAGCTATCATAATGGCTTATGCCACATTCATCAGCTTTATAATGCTGGTGGCATTTATCATCACACCACAAATCGCAAGGAGCATCACGGCTTTAATCCGAGATTTGCCAAGACTGATAGCAGGGGTTGAAAGCTTTTTTCAGAATCCTCCCGAATTTCTTGATTTTCTAGAAACCGAGGAAATATACGGTTATTATCAGAGTATCATTCCTGAGATTGTTGCTCGGACAACTTTGTTAATCAACTCGCTTGCTAACAGAACATTAGCCAGCGCCATCAATGTCGTTTATGCCATCATTAATTTCATTATCGCTATCGTCATATCAGTTTATCTGTTATGGGATAAGGGAACCTTTAAGAAATTATATCAAAAGGTTATTTATTCATTTTTTGAGAAAGAAACATCTAACCAGATAATCAAGTTGGCAGCAGAGCTAAATCAGAATGTTATCAGATTTATTATTGGGAAAATAATTGATTCGACAATTATTGGATTGATAGCTTATGTTGGTATTCGCTATATGATAAAAGCTGAATATCCTTTGATATTGGCTTTGATTATCGGTATTGCTAATATGATTCCATATTTTGGACCTTTGTTGGGAGGCGTACCAGCAGTGATCATAACTATTCTAGTAGATCCTGGAAAAGGTCTGTGGATGACCCTTTTCATATTGGCGCTGCAGCAGTTTGACGGTTTAATCCTTGGTCCCAAAATTTTGGGAATTCAGCTGAATTTGAAACCTGTTTGGATTATCAGTGCCATCATTGTTGGTGGAGGCCTTTATGGTGTGGCAGGGATGTTTTTTGCAACTCCGATAGCCGCATTGGTAAAAACCATCATGAATAATTACATGGAATTCAAACTTATGCATGAAGAATTTGATTTTATCAAGAAAGAAAGCGACTCATAACTGGCACAGAAATTGCTGTGGACAAATAATATCAAAAGAGGGGAAATGTTGACAAAAGCGTTGATAACATTGTGAAAACCCCTTTTTTTGTGGACAAACCCACTTAAATGTTGGAAAATTAACAAATAATCTGTGGATAACTATTTTGATATTCAAGGAAGGTTGTTGAAAAAAATGTTTGGGAATAAGAGATATCGAACGTTAAACCAGGAAATGAAAAAAATATTCGGAGTGAAAGTAATCAAGCTATCTGTCAATGGTGGATTTACTTGTCCCAACAGAAATGGCGTCAAAGGGTATAAAGGATGTATATTTTGCTCTGATTCCGGGGGAGGAGATTTTGCAGGAAACCCAGATATTAGTATTTCAGAACAAATAGATGAACAGATAGCTTTACTAAGTAAAAAATGGAAATCTGAAAGATATATAGTTTACTTTGGAACTTTTACAAATACCTACGGAGATATCGAAGAGTTAAGAAAAAAATACTATGAAGCACTGTATCATCCCAAAGTTATCGGGCTTGCCATTGCAACAAGAGCGGATTGTTTGTCGGACGATGTGATTGTGTTGTTGAGAGAGCTCAATGACATCTGTTTTTTATGGTTGGAAATAGGGCTACAGACAATTAATCAGAACACTGCTGATTTTATACGAAGAGGATATGATCTGTCATTATTTGAAGACAGGTTTGAACAATTGAAAGCCTCAAATATCAAGGTAGTGGTGCATCTTATATTGGGTTTGCCCGGAGAAACAAGAGAGGATATACTAAAAACAGTTGATTATGTTTCGTACATTATGCCATGGGGAGTTAAACTACACCTGCTACATATTGTACAAGGCACTGAACTTGAAACTTATTTTAAAAATGAATCAAAATTTAGATTATTGGAAATGGATGAGTATGTCGATTTGGTGTGCGATTGTATTGAAAGACTGCCTGAGAGCATTGTAATTCATCGTATTACAGGTGATGGGAAAAAGAGTGATTTAGTTGGTCCACTTTGGAGTTTAAACAAGTTGAAGGTTATATCAGAAATAAACAAAGAGATGGACCATCGAAATTCATTGCAAGGGTGCAGATATGAATCAAAATATAATGCAAAATGATGTTATGCTAGTACAAAATGGCGAAATGGATGTTAATCGTTTCATTATTAAATACAAACCTTTCATCTATGCCTCCATATATCAGTTCAATGGAAGATTCATAGTTGATGGTGATGAGTTGACGACCATTGGAATGATGGCGTTTGTTGAGGCGCTGGAAAACTATGAAACGCGTAGAGGTAGTTTCTATAACTATTCTAAGCTTGTTATTCGTTCCAGGTTGATTGATTACCATAGAAAAATGTCGAAGTTAACTGATAATGAGATCTTAATGACTGAAAATGAAAGTGAACTCGATTATCAGAACAGTAGGATTGATACTATCAATGCAATTAATAGCTTTAATGAAATGGAAGACAACTTTTTTAGAAAAGAGGAGATTGCTCAGCTTAGCGAAGAGCTTAGCCACTACGACATCACTTTTAAGGATTTGGAAAAATTATCGCCTAAAAAGGCTGAGCTGAGAGAAAAATATATCAGATGTGCTCAATTTATTGTTGATAACGAAGAACTATTGAGTCGTTTTTTGACTTCTAGAAGACTTCCGACAACTGAAATCTCCAATCAAATGATGATTACCAGAAAGCAAATTGACCGGGCGAGAAAGTACATCATCGCATTGGTGTTGATAAAAAGAGGGAATTATGCCTTTTTATCAGAGTATATCAAATTATGGTGATGCCCATAAAAATTCGATAATTTTTACGTATAATTTATTGCGGTGATAAAAAGTAACTAAGGATGGAGTGGTCTTATGAAAGGCGTATTGTTGGAAAAAAAGGGACATCAAGGTATATTTGTGACACAGGATGGTGCGTTTGTAAAAGGAAAGCATAAAGACAAGGCAATAGGCGAGGAGTTTGAAATTGAAAAATTGGCAACGTCCTACAGAACATATGTGGCTGTGGCGGTTGTCGCATTGATGCTGATTATTGGCTTTGGTCCATTAGGCGTCTATGCCGATCCGTACGGTTACATTGAGTTGGATATAAACCCTTCAGTTGAACTAGCCTACAACAGATCAATGAAGATTATCAAAGTTACCCCATTGAATGATGATGGGAAGGCATTATTGGATGAAATAGATGTCAGATTGAAAGGCAATACATTGGACAAAGCTGTGGATATTTTGCTTGAGCGTGCTAGAATTTTGAATTATGACTTAAATAATGTGGTGATTGTTTATACAAAATTGGATATAGCTGAAGAGTCAAAAATTGAAGATGTTATTGGACAAATAAACAGTACCAACGACACGATAACCATATTGGATATTGATAAGGAAGCATATAAAGAGCTAAAAAAGGATAATGTTCCTCCGGCTGTGACCGTGTTGAAATCAAAGCTTGATGAAATGCAGGTTGACAAGGAAGAATATATAAATGTTGATAAGGTGAGCGAACTTGCTCATATAATGAATCAGGCAAAAAAAGCAATACAGGCTGAAAAGAGACAAGATAAAGGCAATGGACCGGATACAGAAAGCAGACAAGACAATCAAGACGGACCGCCATCAAACACAAATAAGGGTAATTCGAACAACAATTCCGGAGGCAATAACAGCTCAGGAAACAATGGAGGAAACAATTAAAGCTCAGGTTTTACCTGAGCTTCATTATTTCCTCTTCCACTTCTTCCAAATGATTTAGATATCTTGCCAATGCGAAAAAGTAATCGGCAAGCCGGTTGAGGTATTTATAGTCATGGGGTACCGTTTCTGTCAATAGACCTGCAAACACTCTTTCAGCTCTCCTTGTTACGGCTCTAATCACATGGGTGAACGTTGATGCCTGGGTACCGCTATAATAGATAAAATTAGTAAGCGATCCTGTTTTTGACTCCATGAAGTCTATTTCTGTCTCAAGACGTATAACCTCATTCTCGTCCAACAAAGCCTTAGTGAAGTTTGATGAAACATCTGTTCCGATACGAAATAGCGCATACTGAATGTCCCGTAGCATGTCTATGACATGTTTGATTTCTTTTCCAATCATCGTTTCGCAACAGATGGATATCAGATAGCCTATACTTGCATTCACCTCATCAACCGTGCCTTGCAGTTCCAACAGCTGGCTGCTTTTTGATATCTTTTCACCAGTTACTGTTGATGTATTGCCGGTATCTCCTTTTTTGGTATAAATAGTCATGTCAACCTCCTTTGTTTATCATCATTTTCATTATATCATATTTGTCTTAAGGTTTCTTCTGTCATTTATAGCTACAATTTCAGTGGATATGGTTTTCTCTAGGGTATCTGTTTCGAAACAACCCTCTTTCTCTATAAAATGCTTGAATCTGGCGACGGTCTCAAGTTTAAAGGAACTATATTTTTCATCATAATTTAGATACATGCCAATTAATTTAGCCGTGTCGGACAATAAATCGCCTTTTTGAATCGATTCAAAATCCACACCATATACAACTGTATTTAGTAGAATGAAATTTCGGAGATTCATATCATAGAATGACAGATTCTTAGATTTAATGACATCAAGCTGATGAAAACTCTCAAGCCATTGGAATATGCTTATCAACAGTTCGGATGCTTTATCCAAGTCATGGTATTTTTCATAAAACTCCAAGCAATCCAAGGCTGTTTCATCGTTGAGATATTCCAATAAAATGCTGCAGTCCTCATTCTTTGAGGCAAGAAGGGCCGGCACTGCCAGATTGGTGTCGTGAAAAACCTGATAATAGTTTTTTTCTTTCAAATAATTTTCTCTATCGCTGAATAACTTATAAACAGCCATTGTCTGATTGTCTTCTAATAGACAGACAAAGTTTTTTTTCGAATAGAATTTTTTTAATATCTTCATACAGACTCCTGGATCGTATTTAAAAAAGGTGTTGATTTGCTGCAATCAATGAAACAGTCAATATTAACGTAATTGCCGAAACCATATAATCGATGGCAGTGAACTTGAGTGTTAAAATGCTGGTTCGCCTGTCAAATGCTCTAAAACCTCTGCATTCTACAGATAAAGATAGTTTTTTAGCCTTCGTTAATGCACCTGCAAAAACAGGTGTAAATACATAGGATATTATTTCTATTCTCTCTTTAATAGGGAGTTTTCTCATGTCAATTCCTCTAAGTTGAATGGCTGTAAGCGTGTCTTTCAGCTCCTCCATGAGCAAGGGAAGAAATTTGACACCTATAGAGGTCATAAATGCAAAATCATAGGGCAATCGCATCTGTACAAGTCCCTGAACAAGCCTTCTCATATCACAGGTAGCTATAATGGCACCTGAAATCAATATAATAAGAACTCTCATCAAGTAACCGAATCCCCTTGCTAGACCTTCAGTAGTCAGTATGGTGATGTCTCCCAAATTGATTAAGCTGTCTCCAGTCTGTATGAAGATGCTCTGTACCAGTATCAATACTGTAAAAAGATACAAGATAGTTTTTATACGTTTCAGCAATACAAGAAAGTTTGTGTTGAAAACTCTCGAAAGGAATAAGCCAATAAAAAACACAACAAAAAGCATTGTGGTTTTAGTGAAAAATAAACCTAAGCTTGAAATGCACATGACAATTAGTAATTTGACTCGGGGATCAGTTTTTTTTATCATCGATTATACTTCCGTCTCTTAATTCTACTATTCTATGTGAATGTTCTAGGACAAACGATTTATCGTGGCTGATTAGTAGGATTCCAACATGTTCAATCAGCGATTTGAGAATTCTGCTGAGGTCGTTCTTGCGTTTTGGGTCCAATCCTGTGGTGGGTTCATCAAGTATCAGATACTGAGGGTCGTTAAGCAATATACCACCTATTGCCAATCGTTGCTTTTCTCCTTGGCTGAGTCGATAGATCGATGCATCTTTGAGATGCTTTAATTCAAACATGTCTAAGACTTCGTTCACTCTTTTTTCTATGATATCGGTAGGCGTTCTCTTATACTTTAAAGCAAAGGATAAATCTTCGTATACGGTCGGTGCAAATATCTGTCGATCAGGATTTTGAAAAAGATAACCGATTTTGCGACCGATTTCAGAAAGAGACAAGCTGGATATATCTTTGCCATCAATGAAGATATTTCCAGAATCTGGTTTGATGATCCCGGTTGAGACCTTGCCCAATGTGGTTTTCCCGCTGCCGTTGGGACCGACTAACGAGACAAACTCTTTTCTATTCAAGACTAGATTGATGTTCTTCAAAACTTGTACTTTGTTTAGACTGCAAAAAAGCTTTTCAACTCTGATAAACTCATTCATTCGATAACCCCCTTGAATACTTCAAGAGTTCCATTTTTAAGCAAATAAATATGATCGGCAACTTCAAGATTGGACAGGTCATGTTCGACCATAATGATAGATTTTCCTTGTGTTTTTAGCTTCTGGATAGCGCTTTTTATGAGCTTTCTGCCATTTTCATCTATAAAAGACATACTCTCATCAAAAATCATGATGCCTACATTTAGAGTCAGCACTGAGGCCAAGGCAATTATTTGCTTTTCACCTCCGGATACGGTGTTTGGATTTCGATACCGAAGCGGTTCTATATCTAAAACTTTGGTTGTTTCATAAATTCTGGTCAATATGGAGATGGGGTCATAGCATAAATTCTCCGGGCCAAAAGCCATCTCATCTTCTGCACACGGGAAAAGAATCTGGCAGTCCGGATCCTGGAAAATAGTTCCGATCTCTCTTGCAAGATATGATAATTCCTTATCAGCGACATTCTCGCCGTTTAGATAAACAGATCCTTCCATAAAACCGAATATTCTTTTTGGAATGACACCGTTAATGATTTGAATCAATGTCGATTTTCCGGATCCACTAAGTCCAACGATGCCAATAATCTCACCCTTTTTCAATTTGAGATTAATATCTTTAAGAATAAAAGGACCTTTGGGATTGTATTTGAAAGATAAGCTTTTGGTTTCCAAAGCATATTGTTGCATATCGACTCCTATTTTAATTCTGCTGATATGGCAAATTTACACCAGAATTGGCTAAATGGATCTTTTCTTATTATCATCTGATATGGTCCTGAGCCGCCATCTTCTTTTGTTCCCGATAATTCGCCATCCTTCTTATAGGCTAGATATACATTATCATCATCCATGAGTTTGTCTATTGTGACTGCTACTGTGTAACCGTCTGCGGCGGTTACGATGACTGCGTCCTTTCCTTCAATGGATATATTGGCATTAGCGAATATGCTTTTTAAAAGTACACCGGTATAAACATGTTCTTTTGGTTCGGAACCGCTTGATCGTAGCGTAGCATTGAACTCAACCTCTCCGATAGCTTGAATTTCGCTCATATTAAAAGAAGTCACTTCTTTTCCATCATTCAACACCACAAAAATCGCATTGTTGTTCAGTTCCTTGTTCGCTACCACATTATCTCGATTCAAGAGTATGGCTGCAGCTGAGATTGTAGCCAGTGCAATTATAATACCTGCCAGTATTTTTGTATTCTTATTCATTCTGTATACTCCTGTATTTAAAATTAGGATTCCATTATTATTTTAACGCGTTTATAAATCAGATAGGCCAGAAGACCCCCCAAACCTCCAGAAAGGGCACCAGTTGACAAACTGATGATCAGAGGCAATAGAGGTAGTCTGAAAAAAACAATATTAGACAAATAGGTGCCACTGATATTGGCAATCACACCAGCCAAGAAAAAATCGGTTTGGCTTTGATAATTTCTTCTGAAAATCAGAAAAACCAGATCAATCATTAAACCTGGCAACCCATATGTCAATAGGCTCAGTACACCATGCGTGCCAAAGGATCCTGTAATCATAACAATGATTCCCTGCGTAATACCAATCAATGTTGCGGTGCCTTTTTTCTTGACAAGGGAGGATCCCAAAACAAGCCACATCATATAAAAACCGCCGGCTACAGAACCACCTGGAATAAACATTGGGCCAGTAATCAAGTGGGTTAGTGGAATGATGATAGGTTTTGTAGCCAAGCCGAGGGAAGCGGTCAGAGCTATGATGATTAGCTCATAAACAGAGAAACTATCCAGAAGTCTTTTCTTTTTTCTCATACCAACCTCGTCATTGGATTTTGATTTCAATTCTAGATTCTTTATGATAGCCTTCCAATGTGCTGACTACACCCAAACAAGCATTTCTCAATATTTCCTCTACGAAAGGGACCATTCCAATTTCCTTTCCATTGATAAAGAGTTTTGTGGAACTTGTTTTCTGTATGCAGTCATCTCTTGAGGCTTCGTTGTTGATAATCTTGTCGGTCAATACTCGGCACCCGAAACCGCATTGAAAACAGCATTTTTCATCAACATCCGGCAACAGCTCAAAAACCTTGTTCAATACCAGTTTACATAGCTTTTCAGGTTCTTTTAATACGTTGATAACGGGAATGCCCTTGTAAGTCTCCCCTAGTATTTCGGCAACTCTTCCGGAAATAGCGAATATTCCGTACTCCCATCTCTCTTCCAGTTCATCCACGGTTTTGGCTGTAAGTATTTTGGGAAGATTGTAGTCGGTGACACCTTCGCAAATAACGAACTCTTGATGATAGTGCTCCAGAATCTGTGGCAAGGTCAGCTGGGAGTCATACATGATATCGGTCTCGGAATATCCCCGCGCGGTGACAGGATTGGCGCCTTGGCTTCGGTGCCTGCCTGTGTTGGTACTTGGGGTATCCAGCTTAAAGTCCTCATAATGGATTTCTTTAATGCTGCCGACTGAAAACCTTCTTTTGGATAGCTCTCTAATCATAGCCTCTACCACAGTGGTTTTTCCAGATTTAGTATAGCCATAGACAGAAAAAACTTTCATTTGTGCATACCTCCTTCTGTTATAAAATAAGGGACTATCATATCCTCATATCTAAAGACGCCATGATCTCCTCCCAAATCACTACTGTGCATACCATGGTCTGATGTTATGATCACTATGCCATCCCACAGGGCGACAAGAGAATCAACATAGCTGTCAATCTCAACAAGTTTAGACATTGTTTCCAGAGTCAAGTCTCCATAGCTGTGACCCCAATCGTCAAGTCCATGAAAATGAACCATTAAATAATCAATGTCACTCATGTTTTGTTTTGCACTGTTGTATACCTCATCGTCTGTATATCCGTTATTGTTAACATCAGGATTTAAGACAGTCTCAGTATTGAGATTAAGTATGCTGGCATTTCCTTCTATCAACATTGAGGATTTTCCTAATCCACTTAAATGGTCAAAAATGGTATCGACTAATGGATTGCGGTTATTTCTATCTGAAATTCCGTTCATATGTGGCGGCTGACCAGTCAGCATAGCCGCCATACCACTGTTGGTTACCGGTTTATAGACAGCAAGAGCCTTCTCTGGTGTTTCGAGTTTTCCCATGAATGGAAGATGGTTATTTTTAATGGCATGCTCATACTGACGGAAACTGAAGCCATCGATGTATATCACCATCACTTTTTTATTTGTTTTGATGATGTGGAGGGCATCATGATAAGCATCCATAATTGATTTGACAGGTGGTTGTTCTATTATTCCTACTATGTCAAATATTACAAGTCGTTTATTTGGATTCAGATAGTTCAGTCTATTTCCTTGAAGCTCTAAATACCCGATGCTTTCCATGGGGTAGTATTTCCCATCTCGAGTCATAATGACAATCGACGTTCCAATGGGAAGTAGTCTACTCATATGAATAACTTCTTTAACCTTGTATGCATCCATACTGTTGTTATTTTTGGTGGATGTGCCATCAAAGTAATTAAACAGTTCAAGATTCATGAGATGCATTTTACCTGGTGTCAGACTCAATCTATTCTCTGTTGGAGAGATGATATTGATGCCATGGGATAAATCAGGATTTTTTTTGATAAGTACAACAGATTTGAGATTTTTCAGGGCAATTGTTGGTGGAAAATACGGTGCATACACATTCCATCCTGTATCTGAAATGTAAAGATTGATTAGATCAAAGCCATCACTCACTTTGTTTTTCATCCCATCGTGAGATACAAACAACACATCATAATTCTCTTCAAAGAATTCATAATAGGTAAATAAACTTGTCAGGTTAAATGACAGATAGCTTTCATCATCTATTCTTAAATCTGCCATGGAAATGTCATCGTTGCGTGTTTTCAGAACCAATTCATTTTCCACATCACCGGTTATGATGAGCTGATGGTTGAATACCGCTTTCACATTGGGTTTTTCTGCGCCACAAGCTGCAAACATCAATAGCATAGATAGGACAAATATGAGCATGATTTTTTTCTTATTCATAAACTTCTCCATAAATCAGTCGGAAATCTCGATAGAAATTATATTTTTAATGGGATTTATTCCATCCATGCCCTCGAAACTGATGCCATAACCACCATGTTCATCCATGTACAGTGATCCTCTAAGAAAAGTTTCACGGTCTATTGCCTCAGTGAAGCCATCTGATGCCATCAGGAAATAATGGTTGGCTTCATTGAACCCTGTTAGATTCTCAAGTTCATTTAATGGAATACCATACATATCCAATAATCCTGCAAAAGTATTCTGATACTTCGCAAAGGCTGTCTTCTCATTAAAGTAAATAGTATCGCCATTTTTTATCCACAAAATATTTTTAACCTGCATCCCTTTTGGCATACCGGGGGCAAGAAATATTGGAGAGTCTTCTCCTGTATATTTTATATATCCTTGCTTAAAGATATCTGATTTTTCAGCTTTATTAAAATCATCAACAGCATGGATGTTTACGCCATTCAAGTTGACCGATAGGTTAAACCTATTCAGAAGAGAATCAACACTAACAGCCCTGTCAATTGAATCGTTGTAGGTATAATCCAGTGCATCCAGCAATGTGAAGGCAGTTTCCATAAACACTATTTTATTGGTGGGGGCAGCGGGTTTTTCCTCTGCCTCTGATGCTGACATTTCATCAATCATAAGCTCAATGCCAGATAGCTGATAGACCCAATACATTGATCTTTCGTCAGCGATTGCCGCTCTAATTGGGTAATGCGATTCTTG
>DMAP01000129.1 GCA_003446975.1 Clostridiales bacterium
ATCAAGCAAAGCTTTAGTTATCGCTGTAGAGGAAGAGTTATAGACCGGTGATCCAATCAGAATTCCATCAGCTTCCAACATCTTTTCGAAAACCTCATCAAAGTCATCTTTAGGCAGAGTGCATACCTTGGCTTCAACACAGCCGTAACATCCTGTGCAATGATGGATGTTTTTGTCTCTTAGTCTGATTAGCTCTGTTTCCATGCCATGTTTTTCTAGTTCATTAAGTGTATACTGAACAAAATACTCAGTGTTGCTTTTATCCCTTGGACTTCCTACGATTCCTATTACTTTCATCTTTATCCTCCACTTCACCAAATCATAAGCTCTTTTGCCGAAAAACTCAGTTCATCTCTGAAATCAGGATGAGCAATGGCTATCAATCGCTTAACCCTTTCCTTGATGGATTGCCCTCTAAGCCAGGCTACACCATATTCAGTTACAACGTAATCCACATCATTGCGAGATAGACTGACAATAGAACCAGATTTCAACAGTGGTGATATCTTAGAAATTGTCTTTTTGTTGCCATCTTCACCTCTCACATCTGCTGTGGAGTATAATGCGATAAAAGATTTTCCTTCCGGACAATTTTGAGCACCTACCGCTGTATCTGCTTGTCCTCCGGTTCCGGAAAATTGTATCGGTCCAATGGATTCTGATGCGCATTGTCCGAACAAATCCACTTCCAAGGTTGTATTGATGGATACCATCTTGTGGTTTTGACCCACTACATGCGGATCATTAGTCCACTTCCCTTTTCTAAATACCACTGATAAATTGTCATCCAGATAGTCATATAACTTCTGACTGCCCAAAGCAAAAGTAGCGATGGATTTACCCCTGTATATTGTTTTCATTGAATTATCAACCGCGCCACATTCAACCAAGTCAACCATGCCATCAGTAAACATTTCTGTGTGGATTCCCAAGTGTCTTTTGCTTTTTAACGCATTGGCCACAGCATTGGGTATGCCGCCTATACCTAATTGAATAGTAGAACCATCTTGAATATTATCCGCTATGTACTCACCAATTCTGTTATCTTTTTCATTAAACAAACCTTCCGGCAATGTGGGTATCTTGTAGTCAACCTCCAATATGGCATCCAGATCGCTGATATGAATGGTTGTATCACCCATAGTTCTTGGAAGGTTAGGATTGACTTCTGCAATTACGAAAGCGCCGTCCTCTATAACCTCTTTTTCGTAGGTGCATCCCAAGGAAAGTGTCAGATTGCCGTGTTTATCCATCGGAGAGCAGGTGCATAACAACACCTTTCTTCTATCGCCGGCTGCAAAGCTACGTTTTGTATAGGCGAAATGAAGATGTTGGGGCACATGTGACACATTGCCGTAAGGATGTGCTTTTCTAATTGGAGGAGAGTAGAACCAGCCATTTGTGAAAATGGTGTCCTTATACTCGGGGTTTTTAATGTACTCATAATCAGCCATAGGAAGACAGTTGCTCAAGTCACAGTCTCTTACACCCCGTTCCTTGATTTTATGTAGCTGAGACAGAATAGTGATTGGTTCACTGCCGCCAAGCGCTGTGATAATAAAGTCTCCTGATTTAAACAGTCCCAAAATTCCATTCAGATCTTTTACCTTGCTGGTATATAAATCTTTTACACTCATTATTGTTAGTCTCCTTTTGATTATTTGCCCCATTTGACCAATGAACAAGTAAATGCATAACCTGTCCCGGCTCCAACCAGAGCAACCACAGAACCTTCTTTTATTTTTCCAACTCTTAACCCTTCACGCAATGCGATCAATTGGTCTGCGTGCCCACAATGCCCAAAGTCGGATAGATAAAAAGTCTTCTCTTCTGAAATCCCCAATTCTGCCATAATGGCATAATGGGCTTTGGGATTGATGTGGGTTATGCCTATAAAATCGATATCACTTTCCTGGAGTCCAGAGGCTTTCAAAGCCTTTCTCACAGCTCCGGTAAACCCTGGAAGCGATCTTTCCGCCAACCTTTTTTTCATTCCTTCAGGGTCAGATAGGTTGAGTAACTTTGCTCGTCTGAACTGTTCAGGGTCTTCTGCTATCTCTCCCGTTATAGGGTGTAAGGTGCCTCCGAATTTGCCAATTACGTCATCGCTGAAAACATGGTCTGTAATTATACCGCTGCCCAGTATTTCATTAACATCATAATCTCTTTTTAGAATCATTGCAAATCCACCGGGACACATATCGAACATAAAGGATTGCATTGGATCCTGATAATCTACCAAGTAGGAGTTTGTGTTGCCACCTGCCACAAGAACTGTTTTTAGATTTTCATCCGCATACATCATGTCTTTGGCAACTTTCATGGCCAATGGAGTTCCAGCACATCTGAAAGACAAATCCCAAGCATAGGCGTTGTCCGCTCCGATTTCATTTTGTATCTTAATGCCGACTGTCCAGCAAATATATTCAGCGTAGGTTTCTCCAGCGTATAGAATCATATCGATTGATTTAGGGTCGATGCCTGTTTTCTCCAACACGGCTTTGCTGGCCTTTGTTGCCATCATACCCGAATGGTCTTCAGGTCCACCAACAAATTTTTTATTGATCCCCATCTTATCTCTTAACACTTCAGGTCTAATGTTGACCAGCTTAGACAACTCTTCTGCTGTAATCATTTCCTCCGGTGTGTAAATAGCGTAATCCAATATGCCAACTTTAAAATTCTTGTCCATTTGAACCTCCCTTTAAGAATCTATCACTTATTTGTTTTTCCGATGTTTAATCTGGCCTGTAATCTGTAGATTCCTCCCATTATGCCGTAAGGCATAAAGATAACCAGTAAAATGTACACACTGCCGATGAATAGCATCGGAAATCTTAAGATGGTTGCACCAGGATAACTATTAGCCAATGTCAGAAGGAAATTATTGATCCATGTCACAAAAGCACTCCCGATGATAGCACCATACAAAGTTCCTGTTCCCCCTACCAGTGTTATCAATAAAGCATTCAACGTATATGAAATACTTAAATAATCAGTATTTGCAAACCTAGCAATGACAGCGAAAAAAACACCAGTCCAACCTGAAGTCAATGCCGATACGATTATTGCTATTGCCTTATACTTATTGGTATCAAAACCTAAAAATTTTGATCTTTGCTCATTTTCTCTGATTGATAGCAACACTCTTCCAGTCGGTGACAATACAAACTGTCTTAATGCAAGTGTCATAACGATTAAAAATACAAAGGCAAAATAATATGCGCCCACTCTTGTTTCAAACAAAGGATCTAACGCAACTCTAGACGCTCTCATTGGCAAGCCATCCTGCCCTCCGGTAACAAATCGCCATCTCTCTGCTATGCTCCTCACGATTTCTCCCAATGCCAAGGTTATCATAGCTGCTGCAACCACGCCTCCGGTTTTCAAGACTATTTTGCTCATCACATAGCCTCCGATCACCGATAGTGCCGATATCGCCAGTATAGCCAACGCGAAATATGTCAGATTGTTTTGGATGTTTAAGAAAATGACACCCATATACACGCCACTTCCGAAGAAAATAGCTTGTCCAAGGTTGATGAATCCGGTATAACCTCTTAATATATCATAACTCATACCATATACTGCCAGCAGGAAAATTCTACTCATCATAATCAACTGGGCATTTTTGAGATATCTTGGCAGAATAACCATTCCAACTAGCAAGACAACTAAAGAAACCAATGCCAGTGGGGTCATTTTTTTCGATCCCATTTTATCTGCAACGTTTATTTTGACGCTCATTATTTATTCACCACCTTTCCAAACAATCCCTCAGGTCTGAACACCAGCACTACAGCCATAACCAAAACATTGGCCACAACTGATATCGCCGGCAAGAACACAGCAACAACGACTCCCATCAATCCTAAGAATATACTGCCAAGGAAAGACCCCATAAAGTTGCCAAGTCCACCGATTACGACCACAATAAAGGCCAAAATCTGATTGTTCATGCCTGCAGATGATACTACATTCCCTACCAACGGCATATAGAGCGCTCCCCCAAGTCCTGCAAAAGCCGCACCACTGGCA
>DMAP01000397.1 GCA_003446975.1 Clostridiales bacterium
GCTGGAGACCATGCTCAGAGAAGAGATATATGTATACTCGGCCAGCCTTTATGAACAGGAGCAGATATACTATATCAACATATACTTCAACGCAGGAAAGATCATCAATGAAGCCATGGTTATCGGCATACTGGTGAGCCTGGCAGGATTGCTGGGACTTGTCATCATAGCTGTCGTCGGACCTGGGGTCAGCAAAAAGTTGGTCAAGCCAATCGGTGACATGACGGAGGTTGCCAGAACCATTTCCGTCAACAACATCAATACAAGGCTGAACGTCAAGGCCTCGCAGCATGAGCTTAGGGAGCTGGCGGAAACCTTCAACAACATGATGGACAGGATTGAGGAAGACTATCTGAGACAACAGCAGTTTGTATCGGATGCTTCCCATGAACTGAGGACACCTATTGCTGTCTTGAAAGGCTATACAGACATGCTGGACCGATGGGGGAAAAACGACAAGGCGATATTGGATGAATCCATTATGGCAATCAAAAATGAAGCCAACAACATGCAAGATCTGGTGGAGAAGCTGCTGTTCATCGCCAGGAACGACAAAAAATCACTAAAGCTGTCCAAAGAGGAGTTCAATGTCAGGGAAATAATCGAAGAGGTTTACAAAGAGACCACCATCATAGACGACAAGCATGAAATAAGCAGTCTGTCTTGCCAAGGAGCCTTGATTTTTGCCGATAAGAATAGAATCAAGCAGGCCGTTAGAATATTTGTAGAGAATGCGCGAAAGTTTACACCGGAGGGTGGAAAAATAGAGATTTTCTGTACCCTGGATGGGGAATACATCGCTATAAACGTTAGAGATTCGGGTGTAGGCATAAAGAAAAAACAACTGAAAAAGATTTTTGACAGATTTTACAGGGCTGAGGAATCCAGGGAAAAAGAAGCTGGAGGCCATGGTCTTGGACTGGCTATCGCGAAAATAATCGTCCTGGGACACAGAGGCAAAATAAAGGTCAAAAGTGTCTACGGTCAGGGTTCGGTCTTTACAATACTACTTCCATATATTAAACTGTTAGATGATTCTACGAATCAAACAATAGAAACGATGCAAGGAGGTACTGCATGAACAAAAAAGCTGATATTGGCATATTTGGCGGCTCAGGGTTTTATAATTTGCTGCCGGACATCGAAGAGATTGACATAGAGACACCATTTGGCAAGACAAGTGACAAGATTGCATTGGCGAAGTATAAGGACAAGACCATTGCCTTCTTGCCCAGGCATGGAAAAGACCACTCAATTCCACCCCATCTTGTGCCCTACAGAGCAAACATTTTCGCCATGAAAGAACTGGGTGTCTCATGCATCATATCCCCCTGTTCCTGTGGCAGCCTGAAGGCGGAAATAAAGCCGGGGGACTTTGTAATCAGTGACCAGTTTATTGACAGAACCCATGGCAGAGCGGACACATTCTACGAGGGACCAGACGTGAAACACGTTTCTCCTGCCCACACCTACGATGACAGACTACGGGATATAGCCATCAATGCCTGCAAGAATCTTGGGATACCTGTTCACGAAAAAGGAACCATAGTGGTCATCAACGGCCCCAGATTCTCTACCAAGGCAGAGAGCAGATGGTTCAGCATGATTGGCGGAGACACCGTCAACATGACCCAATATCCTGAGGCCTATCTGGCGGTGGAGATGGGGATACCTGTTGTGAACATTGCCCTCGTCACCGATTATGATGCCGGATTGGAAGGCCGCGATGACATCAAGCCTGTTACAATGGAAGAGGTCTTCAAGGTTTTCAACGAGAATCTTGCCAAATTGAAAGAACTCATATTCGAAATGATAGACAAGATATGATCCCATGAGAGAAATAGATGCGATAGAGTTTATCAGAAGGCGATATGGCTTGGCGGATGTAGATTCGATTGCACCAGTTGGCAATCACAGGTTGAACAGGAATCGAGTCTATAGATTCGAAAAAGACAATAAGCATTATATCTTCAAATTGTCCATTTCCAAGTACAAATGGGAAAATGAGATCAAGGCCCACCATTTATTGAAGGAACTCCAATTTGTTCCTGAGACACTGGATTACGGCAATTTGGAGGAGCTGCAGTTTCAACTAATGGACAGAAAAGAAGGCAGGGACCTGTTTGTCTATTGGAACAGGGTAAGTTGTCGCGCCAAAAAGAATATTGTCAAGCAAATGGGCGTCTCTATAGCATCCATACACGACATCCATAAGTATGATCATTATGGCTGGTGGGAAGAATCAAAAGGATTCGCGGATATCATCGAATATCGCCAATACAAGGACCAGATTATTATCGATAGATTGACTGACTGTGGTTTGACAAGCAATCAAACCATAGCCGCCGGGATAGATCAAATCTCAAGATTGAGGAACCAGCTCAAGAATGAAAGGTCCTCAATCGTCCATAGGGATTTCAGTCTCAGAAACATCATCATCAAAGGGAACTCAGTGACAGGTGTGGTAGATTTCGAACACTCCCGTCCAGACGACCCGGTTATGGATTTCTGCACTATTTTGCAAACGGATATGCTGGATGACGAGGAGCTGATGAAATCATTCCATGAGGGTTATACCAGCATCAGAGAATTTCCATCTAATTTCACGAATAACAAGTCATACTACTTCATCATTACCGGTCTTTATATCTGCAGCAAATTTGATTACCGAAAAGATGACATGAACAGGGGTCTTTATCTCATTGAGAAAGGGCTTGAATATCTGGAGGCTTCAAAAATATGAATAATTTGACAAAAGTGCTATTGGCTCTATCATTGCCGGTTTTTATCCTATTGATGGTTTTTCAGCTGGCTGTCTTTGATTTGGGCTATTTTGAAAAGAAATTTGTGGAGAACGACACACCATCTGTCACAGGACTCACCATGGACCAATTGATGAGCGTATCAAGGGAGACTTTGGATTATCTCAAGGACAGAAGAGAGGATCTTGTTATTTACGCGGAGTTGGATGGGGAGACCGTGCAGGTGTTTAAAGGAAGAGAGATCGAGCACATGGTGGATGTGAAAGATCTATTTATGACAGGGTACACCATCAGAAATATTGCAGGTATTATTGCCTTGTTATCAGCGATCTATCTTTGGTTGAAGAGCAAGAAATCTGTTCTTCAATCTATCAGAACGGGTTCGCTTTTATTTTTTGCTATCATTGCGGNNTTTTTTGCTGCCCTTGATTTCAACAAGGCCTTCACCATTTTTCACGAGGTGCTTTTCACCAACGATCTTTGGCTATTGAACCCGGAAACTGATATTATGATTCAGATGCTGCCCCTTGATTTTTTCATGGGAATAGGGTTGAAGATAGGTGTCATGTATATGATTTATCTGGTGTTGTCGGTTGTAGTGACAAGCCTATTGATTAGAAAAAAGATTTCATATTGATTCAAAATCTTGTATAATGTTTGTTAATACTATTTAGGAAGGTGTTTTTATGAGATACTTAAGCGCAGGAGAATCCCACGGAAAAGGAATGACGATGATAATGGAAGGTTTTCCAGCCAACGTCACGATTGATATAGGCGAAATAAACCATGAACTTGGCAGAAGACAGAAGGGCTATGGTCGAGGACTAAGGATGAGCATAGAGACTGATTCTGCAGAAGTGCTGTCAGGCATCAGATTTGGAAAAACCATCGGTAGTCCCATAGCTATTTTTGTCAAGAACAAGGATTGGGAGAGCTGGAAGCTCAATATGTCCTGTGAAAATATTTTCCATGACGAGGGCCTGTCGATAAAGGCACCAAGACCCGGACATGCGGATTTTCCCGGAGCGATCAAGTATAACCAGGAAGATATAAGGAATATCCTTGAGAGGGCCAGCGCCAGGGAAACGGTTATTAGAACAGCAGCAGGCGCTCTGAGCAAGCAGCTCTTGAAGGCTTTTGGCATTGTGGTCCATAACAGGGTCATAAGCATCGGCGGCATCGAGGATTTGAATGTCATTGAAAAAAATGACAGCTATTGGGAAAGGGTGAAAAGTTCAGAAGTCAGCATGTATGACCCTGACATAGAAAAAAGAGTCAAGCAATCAATAGACAAGGCCAAGGAAGATGGAGACACATTGGGTGGCATCGTTGAGGTATCTATCTTCAATTGCCCAATAGGATTGGGTAGCCATGTCCATTACGATAAAAAACTCAGCGCCAAACTTGCCATGGAAATCATGTCCCTTCAAGCTGTAAAAGGCTTTGAGATTGGAGCTGGATTTGACACAGCCATCAGACCCGGATCACAGATACATGACGAGATATACTACCAAGACACCTATCATCACAAGACAAACAATGCCGGGGGCATAGAGGGCGGTATCTCCAATGGGGAACCTATTATCTTCAGGGCAGCTGTCAAGCCTATACCGACACTGATGAAACCGCTTCAGTCAGTCGATATGGACAGCAAAGAGAAAGTGGAGGCATGCAAGGAAAGATCAGACGTTTGTGCGGTTCCTGCTGCCGGGGTCATCATGGAAAACATAGCGGCATGGGTGATCGCCAGAGAGTTTGTCGAGAAGTTCGGCGGTGATTCCTTGGAAGAGATTACTGCCAACTATGATAACTATATGGCATATTTGAAAAACAGGTAGGCTAATGAGAAAAATAGAGTTGAAATTGATTGGTAAGCACTATGAGATAAGCATAGGAGACAAACTGACACGCCAAATCAATAATTTTATAGAAGCAAAAAACTATTCGAAAGTGGTCTTTCTGCTGGATGTCAATATTCTCTCCCTGTATGGAAAGAGAATGCAATATCTGGTAAAGGACCATGAGATAATCACCGTCCCAGGTGGAGAAGAAAACAAAACCCTGGAACAGCTCAGCTATGTCCTGAATCAGATGGTCGAAAAGAAACTGGACAGAAACTCAGCACTGGTGGTTATTGGTGGCGGTGTGATCGGAGATTTGGGCGCTTTGGCAGCCTCCATCTATATGAGAGGCATCAGTGTCATCCAAATCCCCACAACCCTATTGTCCCAGGTGGATAGCAGTGTCGGGGGAAAGACGGCTATCAATTTTGGTGGAATCAAGAATATCATCGGTACCTTTCACCAGCCGGATGCCGTTTTTGTCGACACGTCGTTTTTAAAGACATTGACAAAACAAGATATTCTATCCGGCATCGGAGAGATTATAAAATATGGCTTCATCATGGACGAATCCTTCATAGATTATCTCAAAGGGCACATGGATACATTGCTCCAAATGGAACCAACTGTTTTAGAGCATGTCATATATGAGTCCATTCGATACAAGGCATTGGTTGTTTCGGCAGACGAAACAGAAAGCGACTATAGAAAGATTCTGAATTTCGGCCACACTATCGGACACGGCATAGAGCTGCTTGAGGATATGGGGCTCAGCCACGGTCAGGCGGTAGCCGCTGGGATGATCTATGAAAGCATCATCGCCTATGACAGAAGCCTGATCGACAAGGAATACCTGGGTGAGATAACAGACCTGTGCGGCAAGGTGGTAACATTAAAGGCATTCACGGACAATGAAAAAGAAAACATCCTTCAAAGCCTCTCCCATGACAAGAAAAACGAGGGTGATTCCATCAATATGGTGCTGCCTGTCGCAAGAGGCCAAGTCAAGGTTATTGATAGAATAAATAAAGAAGAAATATACGATAGTTTCAGGAGTGTATTATGATAATAAAACAATACAACGGCAATTATAACGGACGCATATCAGTCCCCGGCGACAAATCCATATCCCATAGAAGCATCATCCTTGGATCCTTGGCCAATG
>DMAP01000130.1 GCA_003446975.1 Clostridiales bacterium
TGGCTTTGCTCGACGCCGTGGTCAGCGCCGGCCCTGATAGAATCGTCTATGTCTCCTGCAACCCGGCCACTCTGGCCAGAGACCTAAAGTATCTGGCTGAGCGTGGATACTCTGTGCAGAAGGTGCAGCCGGTAGACATGTTCCCGCATACCAGTCACGTTGAGTGCGTGATTCTGATGCAGCGTAGTGGTGTGAAGGGCGAAAAATAGGGTATGACTACTACATGTAGTGGTTTTAGGGCAAAAAATGAGCAAAAAAGGGGGTTAAAAATGTACGGTTTTAACCCCCTTTTTTAGCGAAAAATACTGATGCAGAAGCCAATTTTTTAGATGCAGCCCTTAAAATGATGCAAAATCACTTTATGACAAAAGAAATTATAAAATAAAATAACTAGAAAAATAGACATTATTTGAAACGATGTTGGTGTAAGTTTTAAATAGGGAATTGAAGTTGAAGTATATAATATTACTTGGAGGCAGACCGTCAATCTGGAGATAAACTCTCTTAGTTGGCGGTTTTTATAATCTTAAATCTTGTTACATTTTTTTAAAGAAATCATCATTGACAATTTGGTTTATTCAGTATAGACTTATAATATGAAGTCGATGTTGCATAGACCAAGGAGGTTTATCATGAAATATTATAAACTCGCAGAAACTGAAGAAAAGTTTGCAGAATTAATCTGGCAGAACGAGCCGATTGGTTCCGGCGATCTTGTGAAACTAAGTGAAAAAGAAATGAATTGGAAAAAGTCCACAACATATACAGTACTTAAAAAGTTATGTGAAAAGGGTATTTTTCAAAATGAAAATGCAATGGTTTCATCTCTAATTTCAAAGGATGAATATTATGCAAATCAAAGTATACGTTTTGTCGAGGATACCTTTGGAGGGTCATTGCCGAAATTTCTGACATCTTTTATCAGTGGTAAAAAATTAAGTAATCATCAGGCTGAAGAGTTGAAAAGATTGATTGATGAGCACAAGGGGGTGTAGCTATGAGTGAAATATTTCTTTCTGTTTTAAATATGAGCCTTACAGCAAGTTATGTAATCATTTTTGTAATACTTATCAGGCTGCTACTCAAAAAAGCTCCAAAAGTAATCTCCTATGCCTTATGGGGCGTGGTTGCCTTTCGCCTTTTAATTCCATTCTCCTTTGAAAGCATGTTTAGTCTTATGCCACGGAATACGAATGCTGTACCAATCCCCCAAGATATTATCTATCAGCAAAGTCCGCAGATTAACAGTGGGATAGGTGTAGTCGACTCATTAGTAAACAATTCACTTCCCGCACCGACTATTGGAGCAAGTGTGAATCCACTTCAGATTTACGTGGAAATAGGAGCATACATCTGGGTTTTAGGAATAATAGCTCTGCTTGTTTATAGCCTTGTATCTATTTTGATCTTAAAAAGACAGCTTAAAAGCGCACAATTAATAGATCAGAATATCTTCGAAGCTAGGAATTTGAAAACGCCATTTGTGCTTGGATTAATAAAACCTAAGATATATTTACCGGTTGGACTGAACGCTACCGAAAGAAGCTATATTTTGCTACATGAACAGACCCATATCCACCGAAAAGACCACATCATTAAGGTGTTAGCTTTCCTAATATTGTCCGTACATTGGTTTAATCCCCTTGTATGGATTGCGTTCATGCTAATGAGTAAGGATATGGAGCTTTCCTGTGATGAAAGAGTATTGAAAGAAATGGATGAAGATATTAAAAAGCCTTATGCTAATTCACTATTGTTGCTTGCCACTGGAAGGCATATCATAAATGGAAGTCCACTTGCTTTTGGTGAGGGGAATGTAGGAGGACGAATAAAGAATGTGTTGAACTTCAAAAAGCCCACAGCATGGCTCATTGTCGTATCGGTCGCACTCGTTGTGGTCTTGAGCATTGGACTTGCGTCAAACAGGGCAAATGATGGAATTGGCGATTATGATTTTTACAATTTTAGCGTAAATGGGTTCATGCTAGGTGCTGATACGAATAAAATGGATACATCTTTACTTACACCTACAGCCCCACTTAACAGCAACAGCGACTATGAGTTTAATTTTGAAGAAGTCCGTTATAGCGCTAACGAAGAAACCGGGCGGCTCAAAAAAATGATTGTCAACGTATATGATAATGGCATCATGTCGATGTTGGTGGCTCACGCCAATGGTAAGGACAATGTCTCCTTAGACAGCAATGAAACATATCAAATCGAGGGCATTGAGGCTATACTTGGCAAAGGTAAAACCGGATGGCACGACAGGGAGCAGAGGCTGCGCTATATGGAATATCGTCATAAAGAAGGGCGATTATCGGCAACTGTTAGATTTGTCTATACGGACGGTGTGGATGGGGTTACGCATCGGCTTGTTTGGGTAATCGCTGAGAGCAGCCTGCCATATCCCTATCCTTATCCAGATGAAAAACAATTTAGAGATTTAAGACCAATGATTAAAGTTGGAGATATGTTATTCCTTGATACTAACAAAGAAATATCTATAGAAATCGGTGACTCAGATATTATAGGGGAAGTTGTTTCTTCAGTTACTCAACATGAAAAACCAGCGGAAAATGGGCAAACAAACTTTGGCTCAATAGGCTCAAAATATGCTTATTATGATGAAAATATTGTTGTTTTAATTAATAACAAATGGATTTTATTTGAAAGAGAAAATAATATATATCAATTAAACTTTTCTGAAATAGATTATACGAGAATTGAAAAATTGCAGCTTAATAATATTAATATTATTGAAGAAAAAATAATCGATAAAGACTTTAGCGCATTTATATTTACGAATAATGAAAATGGTGAATATAAAGGCGCAATAAATTCACATGGAAAATCTTATTATATAGGTCAAGTGTCAATGGAGAACACGCCAGAAGATTTAATGGGAATTGAAGAACTTCAGATATTTGGGAAGCGAGCTGTAAAGTTTCATGGGATACTTGGAGCCAATTATGCTCAGGCATATTACTGGCTTGTTGAAGAAAAAACTGAAGATTCAATTTTTCAGGTAGATGGAAGCACAATTGAAATTGATTTGGATAATGATGATAAGAAGGAAATTGTAGCAACTATAGGTACAATTCCTGAAACAAGAATATACAAGCTGAAGGAAGGAGAAATATATGTTTCTGATATTAACAAATCAATCGGTGCAAAATCGGTATATTTGAAGGATGAAGGTAAAAAGTTATTTGAAGTGTACTTTGAGCCAAATAAGCCAGAACAATATGTGTTCGATAAAGATTCTTTTATAAGAAAGTAGAACCACTATACCTATCCTGCTCATGGGAAAAAGCTTTTGCTGGAGGGAATATTCACTTAGGATTAAGTTCTATTGGAGAATTGATTAGAGATGGATTGATACAAATAGGTCCTGGTTCGTAAATTCCAATTTATCGTTGACTGTTCTATCATACGGGCATTACATGTTCGACTGCATCTACCGAACTAATAGGTTGAAAATGTGCTATTGTTGTAATTAAAGAAATCCAGATGACACCACGTTGAGTGCGTGATTCTGATGCAGAAGCTAATTTTTTTAGATGCGGTCCTCAAAATCATGCAAAACCACTTTTGGGTAAGTAAGATTATAAAATAAAATAACAATAGGGAAACAGACATTGCCGAAGAGTAAATGTGCGTTATTGCACACTAATTCTTCGGCTTTTTTGTTTTCGGAAAGGATACGATATGCTTGTAAAATACAAACGGAATAGAAAACTTGCCTGTTATGATTCTGAAAGTCTTACAAGTACTGGAAGGCCGGATCCACCCCCTGCTCTTACCGGTCCCTTTAAAAGCTGTGGTGATTGCCCTTATGCATCCCACGGCTTTATATGTTACAGCTGTGAAGGAGATTGTCTGAGAACCGATATGCAAAAAATAAATCAAAGGAGGAAAAGATTATGCGAGCAATGATTCAATGCATGCATGAAAACAATTACTACAATCTTGCCTTTCCCAGCAAGGAAAAAGAACTGCAGGTTTTATGCGACAGTCTTGGTATTGCCAATACTGCAAAAACAGAGATTAAAATCAGTGCTGTCCATAACGATGGGCGATTGTCGGCTCTGCTCTTGGAACAAACAGTAAACCTTGACCAGCTGAATTTTCTGATGAAGCGGTTGGACAGCTTTGACCAAAAAGAACTTGCCACTTTTTACGCAGCTGCCTATGCTGAAAAAGCTAATACTATGATCGGGCTTATTAACCTCAGCTTTAACACCCACTGTTACGGCTTGGTAGCCGATTTCAGCGATTTAAATGCCGTAGGCAGGCAGATGTACCTAACAGAACAAATGGCAGTCAGTGCAGAGGATTTGCAGAGCTTTGACGGGCAAGACTACTTCGAAAAAATAATTGCCACAAACACACATCCTGCCATAACTCCCTACGGAGTGGTAATTAAGAACAACAATGAAATTGAGCAGGTTTATGACGGTATGAACTTTCCGTATTACCAATATGATGATACGCCCATTACACTCCTATTAAGCACTAATAGCCGATGCGAGTATCTATATCTGCCTATTAAGCAAAGTGAACTGAATAAAGCTTTGGAGCGGCTGGGTGCAGAAAGACTGGAAAATATCCATTGGCAGGTAGAAGAACACAATCTTCCAAATAATCTTGAAGCTATAGTAATCAAAAATCAAACGGGGATAGATTCACTTAATGAGTTTGCAGCTATCTTTAAGGAGCTGGGTCAACGTGAGCTTACTGCTTTATCTGAACTTGCAGCCTTTGCAAAAATCAGCGTAGCTGAGGAACTTAAAATGTTGGCAAACTGCATGTATGAATTTGAAACTTTCCCTGACATTCACACACCGGAACAATACGGCAAATATATAATTTGTGAAAGCGGCCACTTTGAGTATGACGATAACCTTGAAGGTTATATAGATTTCCAATCATATGGGCAGGATAAAATCAACAGAGAAACCGGAGTATTTACCCCGGCAGGCTATCTGCTCTACCACGGATATAACATGGAAATGCAGAGTATTTTGAATAAAAATATCGGGTTAAAAATCAAAGGGCTTCAGGAGCCGCAAGAGCTTAAGCTGTATATGCCCCTTAGGGCAGTCACCTATCAGGATGAAAATGACTATGGTGATCTTTATCAGGTAGATTTTGAGATTGATGTGTATCCTGAAGAACTTGCGGAATTCGAGGATGAAATCCGAGCAGCAGTTATTGGTCATCGATTAGAAGATGAAAAGCGTGGTATGATGGATTATTATGATGAACACGACACAGTGAATGCAAAGGTTCAAAAATATCTGTTTGATGTAGAAATAATTGATAGAGAGCTGATGGGAGTGGCGGTTCTCACTCTTAATGCACCCTTGAATCAAGCAGAGCTTACAAAAATAAAGGAAACCATCGAGGGGCAAAGTTCCGATGGCTTTGGAGAAGGCCTTGAACAGCGTGAAATTAAATGTAATGGCAAGGAGATATATGTAAGTCTTTGGAACTCTCATGATTGGAGCTTGAAAACAGCAGAAGAAATGGGAATTTTGGAACAGAAAAACGAAATGAAATTTGGAGGTATGTGAAATGAATGGTTTTCCAACAAGACAGCAGGTAGAAAGAATTAAAGAAAGATATCCATCCGGCACCAAAATTCGTATGGAGCATATGGCTGATCCCTATGCCCCGATTCCACCAGGTATTGAGGGAACAGTAGATTTTGTGGATGATATTGGTACTCTGCACTGTATTTTTGACAATGGGCGCAGCCTCGGAGTAATCGTCGGAGAGGATAGTTTTACAGTTATCGAACCGGAAGAAGGACAGGGGATGAATCTAACGATGAGATAGAAAAGCGGCAAGATGCAAAACATCCTGCCGTTTTTCTATTTTTCAAGCCCTTTTATCAGATCAAATACAAAGACCCTTTTATCCTCTGGTTGTTTACGGAGAATTGTAAGTATCTCTGCCTCCTGCTCACTGAGCTCGGAAGCCCGAAGCGTGGATTTTATGTCGGTTCTGCCAAGAATATAGTCCACTGAAGTATCAAGGGTATCAGCGAGCTTAATAAGCATTTCCGCAGGCGGTACTGCTTTCCCGATCTCGTAGCCGCTAATAGTTTCCTGTGACACATTGAGTTCCATTGCAAGGCGAAGCTGTGTCAGATTTTTAGCTTCCCTGAGCTGCTTTAAGCGTTCTATGAATATCACTCCTTTCCAATAGGGATATTATCAATATAAATTATATCCCTATTAGTTGACTGTGATAGTCATGTTGTTTATACTGTGTATGGAGTGTATCCATATACAAAATGAATAATATGACTGGAGGATTACATGTGAAGCGGAAACTCATCAGAGAAAAAACAGTATGCTTTACCGGGCATCGAAGTGAAAAACTTCCCAAAGGAGAAGCTCTGGAGCATTTGAGAATAAGACTGTCAGAAGAAATTGAAAAAGCAATAAAAGAT
This sequence comes from Clostridiales bacterium, assembly GCA_003446975.1. Classification (GTDB taxonomy): domain Bacteria; phylum Bacillota; class Clostridia; order Tissierellales; family Dethiosulfatibacteraceae; genus 38-11. The sequence continues at coordinate 6,464 of DMAP01000130.1, forward strand.
GGATACAACACCTTTATATTTGGAGGTGCTTATGGGTGGGACCTTATGGCTGCAGTGGAAGTGGTTAAAAAGAAAACAGTGATTGACTTTGATAATCCACGATATATTCGGCTGATTGCAGTAATTCCTTATGAAGAACAGGCTGTAAGATACTCAATAGCCGATCATGAATTATATTATGAAATCATGCCTAAATGCGATGAAGTCATCACCTTAAACACCCATTACAATATCAGATGCTACGCACAGCGAAATCAATATATGGTGGAACACAGCAGCAGAATCATATGTTACTGGAATAGACAAGCCAGAAGCGGTACTGCACAAACCGTTCGTATGGCAGATAAGGAAAGCCTTGAGATTATCAATCTATATGAATAAGTAAACAACGATGAAATAACACCGGTATAGCAGCCGGTGTTTTTCATATATCAATCAAAAAAGTAAGGCCGTTTTCCCAAAAGAAAGCGGTCTTGCTTTTTTACTTTCTATCTTGTTTTTCTTTCGGGCAAGCGGTCGGAAAGGAGGCAAGAATGGACAAAGACCAGCTTGCAGAATATCTGAAGGATTATCATCTTGGCAAGGGAAATGCCATCCTAAGCCGAGAGCTGGAGTTGATATTCCGTGTAAATGGCAAGGAGCTTCGTGACCTTATTAATATCTTGCGCCGTGAAGCAATTCCCATTGCCAGTGACCAAAGCGTNNAAGCCGAGAGCTGGAGAAGTTATTTTGTGTAAATGGCAAGGAACTCCGAGACATTATCAATATCCTGCGCCGTGAAGCAACCCCCATTGCCAGCGACCAAAGCGGCTATTACTATGCAAAAACTGAAAATGAGCTGCGAGCCACTATCCGGCATATGAGGCGGAGGATTGCCGGTATCAGCGCCGCCATACGGGGATTGAATCGCTCACTTTCGGATTTTGACAAAGCACAGACCCGACTGCCCTTTAAGGAGGGGGGTGAAGTCTCTGAATAGTTTTATGTCTTGGATAGGCGGAAAGAAATCGCTTCGTGATTTGATTGTAAATCTCTTTCCCCTCTACTATGAACGCTACATCGAAGTGTTCGGCGGAGCCGGTTGGATACTCTTTCATAAGAATCCCGGCAATGATTTTGAAGTCTACAACGATTTTAACAGCCTGCTTGTCAATCTCTATCGTTGTGTAAGGGACAAACCAAATGAGCTGATAGATGCTCTACGGTATTGCCTTAATTCCAGAGAGGATTTTGACTATGTAAAAAACTGTCTCGCTCGAGATAGCCCTGCATCAGACGTGCAAAAGGCGGCATGGTTCTATCAGCTCATCCGCTATAGCTATGCTTCAGGACTAACCAGTTTTGGCAGCCAACCCCATGACATTTGGGGCAATTTTCCACTGATTGAACAGGCTCATCGCAGGCTTGCAAAGGTAGTAATTGAAAATAAAGACTTTGAAAAGCTCATCAGGCAGTATGATCGTCCGGTGAGTTTTTTCTATTGCGATCCGCCTTACTTCGAAACCGAAGGCTACTATAAAAATGTTGGAGAGGATGGATTTACTGAAAAAGACCACATTCGCTTAAGGGATACCCTGATGAATGCCCAGGGCAAATTCCTGCTTTCCTACAACGATTGTGAATTTATCAGAGGGCTCTACGATGCACCGGGTATTCAAATTGATGCCTATACCCGCATCAATAATATCAAACAGCGATATGACGGCGGTGCGCAGTTTCCTGAAATCCTTATCGCTAATTACGATATGCAGGAGCGTGGGCTAAGTGTCCCATCACAGATGAATCTATTTGATGCGGGGATATCTGGGCTTATGCCAGATGATGAGTAACACAGCCCTTGCAACTGGGCAAATATTTTAACGGAGGAATATATTTATGAAGAAAAATCAGGAAAAGAAAGAAACAGAACAGGACATTCTTGAAGAAATGCTGGATGGAACATCCCTTGCTGATGCGGAGGTGATGGATGTTATCACCGGCGAAAATATCTGCGTAATTGTAAACGGTGAAATGACGGTGCTGGAGCTTGTAAAGGTAATAGATACCCTTAGCGCACTTGCTTCTGACCTGACCGTAATACTGGCACAGGCCTGCGGTTTCTGCGACAACTGCGGAGATGTTTGTAATTGCAAAGATTCCGACGATTGTCAGGATACACCAGAAAGATGGGTAGCTCATTGCGAGCTTTGTCAGAGCTTACTGGATGGAAGCGGTGATATCCATATTCCTGACTATGTCTTGGAGGAAGCCGGTATTCCGATAGATGCCAAATTAGAAGCTTATGTCAATGAGGATAGCGATGAGATTACTGTTGTAGAAGCAGATATCCAAGAAGATATTACCGATGTTCCTTCCGGCATACTTGCAATTCTTGCTTCAGCAGGTATCTGCCTCGCTAAACTGGATGAACTTATTATGTTGGAGGAAGTTGTCTATGGTCAAGGTGAAATCTTTAATAATTAATAAAGCAGAAGCTTAAAATTGATGCTTTAACTTTCCGTTAGTGGCTTTAGATTAAAGGCAGGTGAAGAAAATGCAAGGGATTACGAGAAAAGGAGGCCTCATTTCCTATTATGGCAATCCGGCGGGATATACCGAAAAGGGAAATGCTGTTGTGGATTCTATTTTCAAAAATGAGGAATTTATAAGCTGGCTTCAGGAGCGTGATCTTGTTCCACAGTGGACAGACGGTGTTATGGAACGGCTTCTTGCGGGAGAGCAGCTGACAGGCAGTATGGAAACTGCTGCATCGCTGAAAAGTGTTCGTATCTGGCAGCTTAAGTCTGATACGGATGTGTATATGAAATTTATCAGCTTAGAAGAAATGACCAATCAGTTTGGAGAGCCTGCTCCGGAACATTACAACATCGTTTATGATGGTCAGCTTGGAACAAACGA
>DMAP01000264.1 GCA_003446975.1 Clostridiales bacterium
TTCCTGTCGAAACCAGGACTTATCAAAGGTCTTATCTTGATGATCTTCTTCAAGTTTATCTTACAATTCCAGAAGGAGTCGATATATAATAATGAAGTATGGATGAAAATCGAAAATGTTTTATTCTAAAGATTACAATACACTTTTCCGAGGAATAAAAAAGTTTGATTTGATCCCGATAAAGGTCGTTGGGCGGAATACCTCAGGCCGGAATTTTGTGGATACGGGGATATATGAATAAATCAAGAATTCAATCGTTGTTTCAACTTATTGGAAAAACAACTTCCCTTACGTGGATATTGTTGGGATTCTTAATTTCATATCTGCTTTTCTTTGTATATCCAATATTCCTTTCTTCTAAATTTATGCAATTTCCAGTATATGTTCCAGCAAATGGCTACATCGGCGAAGATCTGGGGCAGATGCTTACTTATAGCGAGTCTTGGTTTATCACTAAACAAACTCCCTATATCGGAAAAAACCTGTATCCTCCCCTTGCCAGTGTTTTGTTCACACCGTTGCTAGGTATTGAATTCTCCGTGGCTTATAAAATCGTCACACTTGTCAATGTCCTTTTCTATGTATTGATGACACTTATATTACCGCTACGAATAAGCAAAGAAAGACAAGTGACATCTTTACTTATGTTATTTTTCATAACCGGTTTATTTTCATATGGTTTTCAGTTTGAACTCGAACGGGGACAATTTAATGTGATCGCAGCGGGTACTTGTTTTATCGCTATTTGGATATACCATTACCACAATAGATATCGCTGCTTAGCGTATTTTCTGTTCACTATTTCTGTACAACTCAAAGTGTTCCCTGCCATTTTTATTGTTATGTTTATTACTAACTGGCACGATTGGAAAAACAACTTCAAAAGATTCTTGGTATTGTCCATAGTAAATTTTGCGCTATTCTTTGTTTTAGGAACATCCGTATTCGTTGATTTCATTAAAGCGATAAAAGCTCAATCCGTAAATCCATCAATTTGGGCTGGCAATCACTCCATTCGCTCTTTCGTAACATCAGTATCAAATATAGCATCTCAACACGGTTGGCCTTGGGTAAATGATTATTCGGGATTGGTGCAATTAGCATTTTTGGCTATTATCGCTGTTTGCATATTCTTGATTATGATTCAAGCATATCGACAAAAACAGAATGGCGTAAACTCACATTTGCTTCTTGCTTGCACTATTGGAGCTTTGCTTATACCACCTGTAAGCCACGATTATAAATTATCAATCCTTGCTGCTCCAGTCGCTATTCTTTTCTCAGATATGTCTTCTTTTTCCGAAGGTGCCATACGATCACGTCGGCATTTTATCATCATGATGCTGGTTTTTACTTTGTCTACTGCATATGCCACAACTCTATTTTCATATACTAACAAGCCGTCCGTATTGGCTTATAACTTTCCTGCACTAATTACGATGCTGTTAGCTACTACTTGTCTTTCTACAATGTCCAGGCCGGACCTCATTAGAAAGGTGTCTGAAACCAAAGAAACAGCCTAACAATGGATTTTAGCCGATGTTGCTCCGCTGGTGTGATGTTCTTCTCAATTAGATCCGTATTCTCCTCCTTCTTCTGGCAATTAGATTTACTATGATCTTATTTTAGTACACTTGCTTTAACTTTACCTGATCCCAAAATATCAACCAATTCTTATGATCGTCCAATCCATTGAAATTGGGTGGGTAGTGCCATAACCGTATCTAGAACTGGGAGACGATACCCCCGCGCAAAATGCGGTCTAATGGTGTTGTAATGACTCAGCAATATTTCAATCAATATCAATAATTCTCTAGAGAGTTGATTTTTCTGGTGCAATTTGGGTGCAATTGGAACGAATGGTGATATTTGCTTTTTTTGTGAACTGTGTAGACACAATAGACTGTACCACGCTGTAGATAAGCTGATTAATGTCGCTTAATTATTATCATCTCAAATTAATAAAATAGCGTTATTCGCATTTAATACATCAGTAAAATAAATCTTCCCAAATTCGTATTATTAGAAATAAGTAAATCTTTTTGGATTACTTGAAAAGCGCTATATGTGGTTATATAATAGATGCGTAATACATATAGATACCAGAATCAAAATAATGTTTCTCGAAATATTAATCAAGTAGAAAGAGGTTTTTAAAAATGCCTAAATTCTTAAAAATTTATGTAAGAAAAGTCCATCGTTGGTTAGCCATTCCAACTATCGTTCTGATTCCTCTCATGATTGTAACCAACAAAACCCCCGCAAACTTAAAGATTCAAAAGTTTCTACAAATATTCATGCTCGCTTTGGCTGTCACAGGACTTTATCTGTTGATTTTGCCTTGGTGGAGTAAATGGAATAAGAAGAAAAACAACAAATAAAATAATGAGGATATGATGACAATACAAATAATTAATACGAACAGCTTAATAAAAATTGCTAAAGGAACTGTTCACGAAATGCTCTATCAATCAAAGGGGATGACCGCTTTGATGCTAAGCATTGAAGCCGGACACATGGTTGAGCCGTGTGTGATGCCCATGCAAGTAATATATTACGTCCGTTCAGGAAACGGAAGTATTATCGTTGGAGATGAACAATCAAAAATTACCTCAGGGGAAATCGTGGTCGTGAATGCGGGTGAAACCCGCAGCATCGATGCTGAAACAGATATGAGCGTACTGGCCTTTCAATTCATGAATAACAATCAAGCTTAAAGAAGAGAGCTGACGATGAAATCTCTTTCACGATTAATTGCTTTTCTTAAACCATATCAGGGTTCAATTACCCTTAGTATGGTGTTGTTGGTTTGCCTGGTGATGACTGACCTTTCCATTCCACGCCTCATCCAGACATTGATTGATACAGGCATCCGGCAGCGCGATATGAACATTATCCTCAATATATCCCTGATCATGTTGGGACTTACGTTACTTAGTGCGCTCCTGACTGTAAGCAGTATGTTGATTGCGGTACGCGTATCCAATAAGGTGGCGGCAGATATTCGCCGGGCGACATTCGTCCAAACCCAGTCCTTTTCCTTTGGCAATCTTGATCGCCTTCAAACAGGGCAGCTGCTGACGCGAATGACCAGTGACATCACCCAGATCGGCCAACTCATCTTTCAAACCATGCGCTCTTTTGTGCGCGCCCCATTAATGATATTGGGCAGTCTGGTGCTGCTGGCGATCACAAACTGGCAGGTGGCTCTCATGATGGCTGTTCTTATGCCCGCTGCCATTGGTGTCTTTTTTCTCTACGCAGCCAAAGCCCAACCTTTATTCATGCAGGTTCAGAAAAAATTAAGTCGCCTAAACACGATCCTTCAAGAAAATCTTGCCGGAGTGCGGTTGATTAAGGCATTTGTGCGCGCCGACCATGAAAGCAACCGCTTTGGCACTGCGAATGTGAATTTGATGGATCAGTCCATTAAAGTGGATAGAATGCTGGCTTTCCTGCTGCCTACCTTGCGCTTGTTGGTGAATTTGGGATTTGTGGCAGTTATCTGGTTTGGCGGCATCCAGGTCATCGATGGCAGTCTGACAGTGGGTGAATTGGTCGCGCTAAACAACTACATCTTTTGGGCGTTGTTCCCACTGATAAACCTGGGCATGATGGTTGGATTTATCTCCTCCGCAGACGCATCTGCCCAAAGGGTCTTTGAGGTTTTGGATAGTCAACCCGAAGTGCAAGAATCCCCTAATGCGATAGCAATTCCGAAAATGAAAGGAAAAGTGGCTCTTGAACAGGTTAGTTTTTCTTATGGGAACACCAGAAATGAAATGGTACTCGAGAATATAGATTTGCGTGTAAATCCAGGGGAAAAAGTGGCTTTCGTTGGTGCGACTGGTTCCGGGAAAAGCACATTAATTAACCTGATCCCGCGCTTTTATGATGTCAGCCAGGGAAAAATCCTTATTGATGAAAAAGATGTGAAAGAAATCACACTGGATTCTCTGCGCAAAGAAATTGGAGTCGTCTTGCAGGAATCCGTGCTTTTTTCAGGGTCAATCAGTGAGAATATTCGCTATGGAAATTCAGAGGCGACCGATGAAGAAGTCGTATCTGCTGCAAAGACCGCCCAGGCGCATGATTTTATTATGGGATTTCCAGATGGTTATGATACATGGATTGGCCAGCGCGGTGTCAATTTGTCCGGTGGTCAGAAGCAGCGTTTGGCCATTGCACGTGCTTTATTAATCGATCCAAGTATTTTAATTCTTGATGACAGCACGAGTTCTGTGGATTTGGAGACAGAGGCAAAGCTGCGTGATGCATTAAATGATTTTATGAAAAATCGGACAACTTTCATGATTGCGCAAAGAATCAGTTCTGTGATGGATGCTGACAGAATTGTGGTGCTGGACCGTGGCCGGATTGTTGGAACTGGAACTCATCGTGAGCTACTCGATACTAACCAGATTTATCGTGAAATTTATCAATCCCAAATGGGAATTGATGGAGGGTTTGCCCAATGAAAAATAACTCGCAGAATAAAATTCCAGATATGGATAGAAAAATGAGACCGCAGACAAATGGGAAACCTCAAGCGGGTCAGAGCGACAAGACAACTGCCAATCCAGCAATGAGCCAAATGGCGAAAATGGGCGCAGCGAACCAGAAAATCGAAAAAGCGCGTGATCCCAAAAAAGTCATGCGCCGTTTAGCCGTGTATTTGCGACCACATTTCAAGAGCCTCATCGGTATCACTGCATTGGTCATCGTCAATACGGGGATGGAGCTTTTAGGACCATTTTTGTTTGGGTATGCAATTGATCGTTTAATCAGCACGAAAGATATTGTAGGGTTGGTTCGTGTCAGTGTATGGATATTGGCAGGTTATGCAATTGCCTGGTTTGCGCAATACGGTCAAAACTACGGCATCGCTGGAATTACCCATCGGAT
>DMAP01000263.1 GCA_003446975.1 Clostridiales bacterium
TTAGGTTTGAAATTATGCTTTTTCATCCATGCCATAATATCATCATAATCCGGTTTTATTTTTTCGTAAGGACCCATATAGGTACATGATACTTTCTTGCCGGTTGGCAGCTCACTGGCGATGATATCTCCCTTTCCTGCAATAAGCTTGCTGACTGGGTAACCGGCCTCTATAACCAGATTATCCGTGTCATTGCTGTGAAAAGCGACAAAAGGCGCACCGAGTGGATGTTCTCCCATTTTATACAAATATCCCTCGATGGCACTGTAGCACTGACTTAACGTTTTAGATAAATTTTCCAAAGTAGTTGTTGTTTTAATGGATAAAACATATCTAGCTGTTTCATCATCGACTAATTTGCATTGATACTTCATAATACGCCTCCCCAAATCATTATCGTTGAGAATATTATACATTAATGTTATTGTTATGGCAAACGATTTCATCGTTGATATTTCAACATTTTGATATATATTTATCAAATTATTTCCTTGATTTTTAGCTATGATTATTCAGTTTTTTGCAGAGGTTTTCTTATTGCTGAATAGTATATAGATTAACAATTTATTTACTGATAATTATTTGACAAAATTCACAAAAAACTTGCACCCTAAAATTATAGGCGTGCAAGTTTTTTTCTGTAATTGTCTTACTTTAGATAATCGTTAGAATGGTCCATAATTAATCATAACTGAAACAGCAACAAGCACCGCTCCAATCAGAGACCAGATCAAGAACAAAGGAAACATCCATTTCGCCCATTTGTCCCAAGGTATTCCACCTATTGCCAATGCTGCCATAAAGTAACCGGAAGTCGGTGAGATAACATTTGAAAAACCGTCACCAAGCTGAAAAGCCAATACAGCACTTTGTCTGGTTATGCCAACCACATCTGCCATAGGCGCCATAATAGGCATTGACACAGCTGCTTGCCCACTACCAGATGGCACAATCAAATTGATAAAACTTTGAACAACAAACATTCCTACGCCACTCAGAGCAGCTGGTAGATTCTGTACTGCGCTAGCGAGACTGTATATGACTGTGTCGATTATATTGCCTTCTCTCATTACCACCATAATTGAGGTGGCAAGGCCAATGACCAAAGCCCCGTATACCAGTTCTTTTGCCCCGTTAACAAACTCCTCGGCAATTTTATTGATTCCAAGACCTCCCAGGACACCTGCTGCTATACCAATAATCAAGAACATGGCTGTCAATTCTGTTATGTAGAATCCTAATTGTACAACACCATAAGCCAATATAGCCAATCCAATCAGGAAAGACAGCAACACTAGTTTATGGCGACCTGTAAACTCAGGAAGATTTTCCAAGTCAAAGGCGTTATGTTGCTTCTTGTCCTGTTCGTAGGTTGGACTTAACTCCGGATTCTTTTGCACTTTTGATGCATGTCTGTAGACGTATATGATGGAAACAGACAGGATAATGGCATAAACGACCAATCTGTAGCCAATACCTGAAAAAAGAGGCAACCCCGATATTCCTTGTGCTATTCCGACTGTGAACGGATTCATGAACGCTCCTGCAAATCCAGCTCCCGCTCCCAATAAAACCATTGCGGTTCCAGTAATTGTGTCAAATCCAAGAGCTAATGCCAGAGATATGATGATCGGATAAAACGGAAGCATCTCCTCGGCAGCACCCAGTATTGCACCAGCTAATGAGAAAATTATCATGATGATCGGTATAATGAGTTTTTCTTTTCCTTGTGTCTTTTGAACGACCGCTCCAATCCCTGCATTTATGGCACCCGTTGCTTGCAAAATCCCAAATGATCCGCCTATCATCAATACAAAGAATATAATGTATCCTGCAGCCTCCATCCCACCTGGGATAGCCTTGAATAGACCAAAAAATCCGACGGGAGATCTTTCAACATTGGCATAGGTATCAGGTACAACAAATATTCTGCCAGTGTCTGGATCAACAGCCCTTTCAAACTCTCCTGCTGGTATAACATATGTCAACAACGCCACTATAACGATTAAAAAGAATAACAACGCATAGGTATGTGGTATTTTAAATTTCATTTTTCTCCTCCTAATTTACACAAAATTTTTCTATCAGGTCAAAATATATATTAGTTCCTTGAATTATCTGTTCAATTTCACAAAACTCATCGTTCGCATGTGCCTGATTGATGTTTCCAGGTCCTATGATGATGCATTCAGCTTCCGAGTGATTGCTGAGCAATCCCGCATCACTCCAGGCAGGAAAATCTCTTGGTGTTCTTTTATTGTTTGTGTGTTTCTCAACGAGTTTTATAGTTTCTGTCACTAAAGGATGTTTGATATCGATACTATGAGGCGCATTGATCATCGAAGCAGTCAACTCTCTCATCTCTCTAGTCTCAAAAGACCCGCCAAATTTATCAACTACCTTTTGCGCCAAATCCTGGACTTCTCTGTATATGGATTCAAGGGTTTCATTGGGCAGCCAGCGTCGATCAATTTGTATCGTACATGTGTCAGGTACAATATTGGGGTCGTTTCCGCCATTAATGACACCAACATTTATTGATCCATATCCAACTAAATCGAATTGTCTCGATTCAATTTCGGGTTGCAAAACTTCTAAAACAAGTCGATTAAACTCTGATGCCATATAAATGGCATTGATACCTTCATGAGGTCTGCTTCCATGGGTAGATCTGCCCTTGAACTTGACTTCCATCCATTCCATACCTTTATGTGCAATTGATACCTCAAGTTGTGTCGGCTCTCCAATAACTACCATTTTGGGAATAATGCCTTTCTCAATTAGCCTTTCCGTTCCCTTTGAACGCTCCTCTTCATCGATCACACCGGCAAACATGACTGTCTTTCTGAGTTTCACACCGGAGCGTTTAATAGCTATCATAGCAGCCAATGCTGCTGTCAGACCCGCTTTCATATCAGCTGACCCCCTGCCGAAAATCTTGCCGTCTCTGATAAACGGATTAAAGGCGTCATAATCCATTGTGAATCCGGGAATCGTGTCTGTATGACCATTGAACATAAGCTCGATACCCTCTTCCTCACCTCTGATATAACCGTATACATTGGGTCTGTTTTCTTCAATCTGATCCAGTTCAGCCTCTATACCTTCCTTCTGTAGTAACTTAAGTATGTAATCTGCCACTCTGGATTCTTTTTCTGCAACTTCTTTATGTCCTTCAATTGAAATAAGTTCCTGAAGTATTTTTAGTACTTCGTAGTTACTGATAAACTCAATTAACTGCATTTTGACTCTCCTTCCTATTAGATAATCCGACAATGGCTTTATTATATTAAACCATTGGCATCCCTCCTTCATGATGTAATTAATTGTGTTCATATGTTGATACATATAAACACATTCGGTGCAAGTTTATACATTACTCCAAAAATCCAAAGGTAACAAATTTAAGTATAGATTCTGACAAAGAGGTCAACGTATACATATTGACCGAATAGTACATTTCCTTGCCTTCCTTTCTGCTGGTGACTATACCTGCTCTCTTTAGAATTTGGAGATGATGTGACACTGTTGGCCTTGAGACAGATGTTTTATCTGCAATTTCATTGACCATCATCTCTCTATGTCCGATGATATTCATGATTTCCAATCTGACTTCATCGGATAAAGCTTTCACAACTTCAATATCAAAATTATTTTGACTTATACCTGCCATATGCAATCGACTACCTTTATCAAATTTATTTCCAATTAACTAATAGACATAGGTTGAAATGATTAACAATACACATCCTTGAACACACCAGATAACAAAAAGGGGTGCCATCCATTTTGCCCATTCCCGCCATTTTATACCACCCAATGCCAAAGCTGCCATAAAATAGCCAGATGTCGGGCTGATTACATTTGAAAAACCGTCTCCAAATTGAAATGCTAAAACCGCTGTTTGTCTTGATACACCAACAATATCAGCTATGCTTTTCATAATTGGCATAGTTACTGATGCCTGTCCGCTTCCTGATGTCACAAATAGATTGATGATACTTTGAATCACAAACATTCCGATGGCACTTATTCTGGGCGAAAAATCCTGTATGGCAACTGAAAGACTGTAAATAACTGTATCCATAATATTGGCATACTCCATAATGGCAGTCACGCCTCTTGCCAAACCGATGATAAGAGCTCCGTAGATTAAACTTGAAGCGCCTTTAGTGAATTCAGCCACTATTCTCCCTGGTTTGAGTTCTCCAACTAGACCTGATAATATGCCCATAATTAGAAATGTTGTGGATATTTCCAGAATAAAGAATTCAAGTCTGACAATACCATAGGTCAGAAACGCAAAGGATGAAAGAAGCACAATCAGGACTCTGATATGCTTATTAGTCAATGTTGGCAATCTATCAAAATCAAAACCTGTCTGCATTGAGTCTCCATAAATGGAAATCGGCTCTTTGTCATCCTTTTTTATTTTACTGGCGTGCAAATAGACATAAATGATTGCTGTCGCAACGAATACCACATAGGCAACAATTCGAAATCCCAAACCAGAGAACAAGGGCAGTTCTGATATCTCCTGGGCTATGCCCACAGTGAATGGGTTTAAAAACCCGGCAACAAAACCAGCGCCGGTACCCAACAACACCAAAGCGACCCCAGTGATTCGATCAAATCCCAATGCAAGAGCCAGTCCTATAAATATGGGATATAAAGGCAAGGCTTCTTCAGCAGTTCCAAAAACAGCTCCCGCCAATGAAAAAAGTATCATTATGATCGGTATCAGTCTTTTTTCTTTTTTGCCGTATAATTGAACTATCTTATTGACAGTGGTATTGATGGTTCCCGTTGCATTGATGATGCCAAAACTTCCACCTGTCAATAACACAAATATGATAATATTGCTTGCTTGCATCATTCCTTCCGGGACAGCTTTTATAATATCAAATACAGATATATAAGTTTTTTCGATGGTTCGATAGCTGTCTGGAATCACATAAGTAATACCTGACTCTGCATCAATGTATCTGTCAAAAATACCAGAAGGTATAAAATAAGACGAAATACCTAATAAAACAATTATAATGAAAATAAGTATATAAGAATCAGGAAGTCTGAGCCTCATGTTTAAGCCCTCCTATAGTTATATGTTTAAACTTATAAACATGTTACACATATATTGAAATTTTGTCAAATTTTGTTATTTATTAAACAATATTGTGAATTTTTATGATTATGTGTCATAATATAATCATGCGAGGTGATAGTATGTGTGGCAGATATCTTTTGTCTCATGATTTGAAAAGTCTGATTGAAATACTTCAAAACAGATGGGATATCAAAAAGCCCAACATAGATTATTATGAACCGGATTATAATATTGCTCCAGGTCAAAATGTTCTGGCTATTTATCATGATACAGGCAATGATTATAGCTTAAGCCAGTTTCTATGGGGTTACCTACCCCATTGGTCAAAAGACCTATCAAAGAAGATGATTAATGCCAGAAGCGAATCCATCGATAAAAAACCATATTTCAAGGATTCATTCCATAAGCGAAAATGTCTCATACTAGCCAGCGGTTTTTATGAATGGAAAAGAAATAAATCCAAGTCTCCCTACTTCGTTGGAATTAAGGAGAACGACTTGTTTTCCTTTGCTGGCATCTGGGACTTTCATCCGCAGCAATCCGATTTGAAAACATGTGCGATCCTTACGACTGCTGCCAACGAAATAATTACTCCAATTCATAACCGCATGCCTGTAATCCTTGATGAGGAAGGTGAGAAGAGCTGGTTGACTGCTGACAGATCCAACTATATTGATATTTTCAAACCTTACAGCTCTGGAAAAATGAAAATTCATGAGGTGTCCAATTATGTCAATAATTGGCGGAACAACGACAAACAATGTATCAAACCACTCATCGCCGAGCAGCTTAAGTTTTGAGTGATGTGAAAAATACTAGTTTTGGAGGATAATAATGAAAGTTGGTATTATCGGTTTAGGTAAGATGGGCTATAATTTGGCCTTGAATATGAGAGATAAGGGATATGATGTACAGGCCTACAACAGAAGCAAAGAAAAAGTGGAGGCAATCATCAGAGAAGGCGTTTGTGGCCATGACACAATTGAAGGCTTATTGGCAGCCTTGGATGACAGGAAAGTCATATGGCTGATGGTGCCGGCAGGAGAAGCTGTCGACTTGGTTATAAGCCAGCTGTCACCTTATTTAAAAACTGGCGACATTGTTATTGACGGAGGCAATTCCAAGTACGAGGATACAATGAAGCGCAGCGATTTCCTCAGTGAAAGCGGTGTCTATTATCTGGATGCAGGAACATCAGGCGGCACTGAAGGTGCCAGGAATGGCGCCTGCATTATGGTAGGCGGCGAAAAGGAAGCAATTGCATATCTTGAGGATTTTTTCAAGGCACTAACTGTAAAAGATGGATTTTTACATACTGGAGTCAGTGGCTCGGGGCATTATGTGAAAATGATTCATAATGGAATCGAATACGGTATGATGCAAGCCATCGGAGAGGGTTTCAACATATTGAAATCATCGCGCTTTGATTTGGATTATTGCGCAGTCGCCAAGGTGTGGTCAAATGGTTCAATCATACGGGGGCTTCTGATGGAACTCACCGAGCAGGCATTTATCAATAATGGCGATTTGGAGCAGATTGTTCCAATTATAGACGCGCAAGGAGAAGGGCAATGGACTGTGGAAGAAGCGATAAGACTTAATGTTCCTATTCCTGTTATCGCGAATAGTTTATTTGTCAGATACGCTTCCAAGGATACTGATAAGTTCTCCGATAAAGTTGTTGCAGCCTTGCGTAATGAATTCGGCGGACACAAATTACACGTGAAGTAGGTGAATGATGAGTAATTCTTTTGTTTTTGTCATATTTGGCAGCACAGGCAATTTGACCCGAAACAAACTAATCCCAGCCTTTTATCATTTGGTTCAAAATACTGGATTTTCAGAGTCATTTAAGATTA
>DMAP01000219.1:0-12896 GCA_003446975.1 Clostridiales bacterium
TTTGCTGATATTGATATGCGCCGATTGCTGCATTGACCGCATTGACAACTGCCTGTGAACTGATGGTAGCGCCTGTGACCTGAATGATATCTTCAGGATTTTCCTTGTCCAGGACAACCAGATTCAAATACCTGTCAATCAGGATATTCTTGAACCTATCCAGAAACCATTCATCTTCAATGTGGTCCGCATAGCTGGGTGTTTCTATGTGATCAAGTATTTCTATTCCAATCAGTTCGCCATTACTGTCATCTATAGCTGCAAGCAACTCAACAGGACCTATGTAGCCCATACAGCTGACCACATAAGCCTTGACCACACCATCGACCTCATAGGCCCTTCTGATGGCCGGCATATTGATGGTGATAAACGGATCATCAACAATATCCTTGACCAGGGTTATCTTATTTGCCTCAGGATAAAAAGTCCTAACTTTCTTTTCTCCTTCAGATACTGTGTTGTTTAAGGCGAAAGTCACTGCAACCATAACTAGTAAAATGACAATAACCACATAGTATATTTTTCTGTTTTTCATCTGCTCACTGCCCTCAATCGACTATAATGCTTTCTATATTTCTAACCCACTGAAACTTGTTGAAATCACCGGCAGCAACCTGGCCGACTACCAGTTGGTAAGGAGGTCCATCTTCCGAATTGTACTCGGTACCATTTTCTTCCCACGCTATAATCATTGGCAATTGCTTATCAGGTTCAGATTCATTAATGTAGTCTTGTTTCATGACCTGTTCAATTGTGAATTTCATTTTATATCCATCGATAGCTATTATGGTAACGCTACTGGCTTCTGCGTCGATACCGGCATAATTCTTTAGTAAATACCACAGATTAACCCCTTTAAAATTTGTCTGTTCGGTTGTTCCAAAACTATTCTTTGAATAAAAAACCTCTTCAACAATGATGTCGTCCAATGATTTAAGCTCATCCAAGGTTGCTATCATCTCAAAATCTACTTTCCCTGAGATTTTCAATGTATTTAAAGCTGGAGTTTCTGTCACTGGTATTGTTGTAGCTGGTGTTGTCGTTTGTGGGATTGTTGACATTGTGTCTGTTTCTTCTGACTCGTTCTGAGTCGGTTCTGCGCTTGTCTGTGCTGTAGCTATATCAGGAACAGTAGTTTCAGTTACTTCTGGTATCTCCTGTGTGGTGAACTCCTGAGTGTTATTGTCATTTGATGTCTCCGTGGTTGTGCTTGCAATTTCTTGGGTTGATTGGGCTGTGGTTGGGGGTTCTGTTGTTTTGGGACCACATCCGGTAAATAAAAACGCTAAGAGAACCACCAGCACAGTTATATTGAAATATTTCTTCATCATTTTTTTGCCTCCAGTTAAGTTGAGGATGTACAGAGTACTATTTGAACAGCGTATTAAAAACTATAACAGCTGCTTCTGCACGATTGACGGTTCTAAACGGCTCAAAGGTCTCAACTGCTATCTCGGCAAAAACACCTTGTGCTTCAAGCCATGCCACTTCATTGGCAGCCCATACGGGGACAACTGCTTTATCTGCATAATCTGATTTTTCCATGACAAACTTTTCTACCATTTCAGCAGTGACCATTCCGCTATCAATAGCTCCTCTAGCTGCCACAACTGCCATTTCCTGTCTGCTGATAACTTGGTCAGGATTGAATGTTCCTCCTGGATAGCCTATAAATATGCCTGCATCAACAGCTGCCTGTACATACCCTGCAAACCAGTCTGATGCATTTACATCACTGAAACCGCCTTTATATTCAGCTTCCTGATGGCCTAATGACTCTACCATGATTTTAGTGATTTGGGCTCTCGTCAGATTTCCCTGAGGAGCATAAATCCCTCCGCCCATACCATTGATGATTCCTTTTTTAGCTAGTTCTTTAATAGCCATTTCAGCATATGCAAATTCCTCGGTAATATCTTTGAATTCAACAGTTTCTACCTCGTTCTCAGGATCAGGTTCAACAGGTGAGTCAGTCGCTTTTCCAACAGAGATTGTAACAATAAACTTATAGACCGTGCCAAACTCCCCATCATACTCTACTTTTCTATAGACGACAACTTCATCGTTTTCCGGAACTCCATCATTATCTATTTTTTCTCCATCAATCTCGTAAGCTAAGACATATTTAAGCTCCGGATTTAATAAATCAGCAAGCATCTGAGGTGCGATATAAAATCCATCAGAAGCGGTCAATATAACCTCCGCATTGTCTGCAGTCACACCAGCCAATTCAGTTAATACATAGGCAAGACTTACGCCTTTTACGTAAACTGATTTCTCGCCGGCTTTGCTGTTGTAAATATAGGGTTCATCAATCTGAGCCTCTGCAGGCATAGCCTTCATGTCTGCTATTGTAAGATGTAATTCTGTAGTGACTCCCTCTCCCATAATCATTACTGCATGGTCTTCATATTCTGTTGCAAAAACCGATAATTGAGACAAGATTAATACTAAAACCAATAATAATGCAAACCCTTTAGTTCTTTTTGTAAACATAATTTCATTCTCCTTTTTTAAAATGTATAAATCTTCAAGCATATGGGAAGTTGCAAAAATAAACAGCATGTCCAATGGAATGCTGTAAACTGCAATATTCTCCTTTCCATCGGGAGGCCTGACCGTTTCCAATCAAACCCTATCGGCACAGAAACCACGTGGAAACCACAGAGGTTAGAATGCTCGGAGATCTATTAAATTTGAATTTATTTTATCATGCCTTGTCTTAGTTGTAAATCTAAACTACTAAATTTCCTTACTCAACCGTAACCGATTTAGCCAGATTTCTAGGCTTATCGATATCGCATCCTCTCTGCAAAGCTGCGTAATAGGACAGATATTGTGCGGGTATGGCTGTGACCAAAGGCGTGAGATACTCGTGAACATTGTCAATTACTATTTGATCCTTCTCACTGCTGATACGTTTGAGCGAGATGGTTATAACCGCTGCCCCTCTGGCTCTGACTTCCCTGATGTTGCTTCTGGTGTTCAGATTGATCTGCTCCTGGGTGATGATGGCGATGACAGGTGTTCCTTCCTCTATCAGCGCAATGGTTCCGTGTTTCAACTCACCGGCTGCAAATCCCTCTGTTTGAATATAAGAGATTTCCTTGAGCTTGAGGGCTGCTTCAAGACAGGTATAGTAGTCCACATGTCGTCCGATATAAAAACAGCTCTTTTTTTCTGTGAGGAATTCCTCAGCAAGCTCGTTGTAGAGTTCTCTACTGTCGCATAATGCTTCCATGACATTTGCTACAATGGACAATTCATGGAGCATATTGAAGTCACAGTTTTCTGATGCTGCGCAAGCAACTATGGCCAGAACTGCAATCTGGGCTGTATAGGCTTTTGTCGATGCAACGGCTATTTCAGGACCTGCATGTAGCAACAACTGGTAATCTGTTTCACGGTAAAGTGTCGATCCTTTCACATTGGTCATGGCGATTGTTGGATAACCCATTTTTGAAACCTTAACTAGAACTGCCCTGCTGTCAGCTGTCTCACCGCTTTGAGAGATGAAGACGAAAAGAGGTTTCTGGCTGATGATGGGGGTATTATAGACAAACTCGCTGGATATATGAACTTCTGTTGGCTTTTGGGTTATCTTTTCGAATAGGAATTTTCCTACCATACCCGCATGATAGCTTGTACCACATGCAATGATATATATCCTGTCACTTTCTCTGATCTGATTAAGAATATCACTGTCGACCTTCAGATTACCATTTTCATCCTGATATGCCGCTATCAGTCTTCTGATGACGAATGGCTGCTCGTCGATTTCTTTAATCATGTAGTGAGGATATGTGCCTTTTTCTATGTCTGTAGCATCCAGTTCGCCAAAATATGTCTCTCTCTCTATTCTCCTGCCCTGAAGATTGTAGATTGAGATATCCTGGCGTGTAATGATGGCATACTCCTTATCCTGCAGTTCAAAGAACTCATTTGTATGGTGTATCATAGCCATAGCATCGCTTCCAATCATATTGAATCCATTTCCCTTGCCAAGCAGCAATGGTGATTTATTCTTCGCAGCGTATATGACTTCAGGATTTTCTTTGTCTATTATGGCTAAAGCATATGAACCTTCCAGTAAACCCAATGTGTACCTGATGGCTCTATCTGTGCTGTTTCCCTCATCGGAGAACTTCTGAATCAATTGAGCGATTGCTTCGGTATCGGTGTCGCTTTCAAATGTGGCCTCACTGAGATGCTCGCTGATCAACTCTTCTTCATTCTCTATAATCCCATTGTGTACCAACGTAAATCGCTTGGTTGAGCTTTGATGCGGGTGAGAATTGATCTGGTTTGGTTTACCGTGGGTAGCCCATCTTGTATGGCCAATTCCCAGGGTTCCGTTTATGCTGAAATCAACAATTTCTCTCAAATGAGAGATTCTTCCTTTGTCTTTGTATACATGTAATCCGTTGCCATTCAATATGGCTATTCCTGCTGAGTCATAACCTCTGTACTCTAATTTTTCAAGGCCTGAAAGGATAGTTTCCTTGACATCCTTATTGCCTATATATCCTACTATTCCGCACATTTCGTGTCCTCCTGTTTTTAAGCAACAAGACTTATATGTTCCATATAAAAATTCTTGCAGCAAAATCATTGAGAATGATGCTTATCTGTACCGAGAATCACTCCCCGGGTTTATCGGCATCTAACGATTTCTCATTACCGTGGGGCATCCGCCGAATTTTCGATTCTCCCCATCCTCGTCAACTTAAATGCATGACACGACCCCATTTAAGTTCGGGCGCTATAATTATNNTCAGCCATAAGGACTGAAAAGAATATGACTATAAATCCAATTACCATGATTGGATTATAACCTTCTTTTAATAACAAAACCGCTAATATGCTGCCAAAAACAGATTCCAGGCTTAATATGATGGCTGCATGTGAAGCTGATGTGAATTTTTGAGCTGTCGTCTGTAAAGCGAAACAAATGAATGTACTGAAAAGTCCTAGATAGAGTGCTCCCCACAAGCTTGTCAGTGTAACGATTTTCATATTGCTATCAAAAGCCAACGTTATGGTGAAGAATATGGCTGAGAAAAAAATCATAACCGTACTTAGCGTGANNCGATACAATGTGCAATGCAAAAAAAAACGCACCGATCAGTGTTAACATATCCCCTATGTTCAAATCGCCAAAGTTATCAAAATCGACTGTTAGAAAAAAAATACCTATCAGCATCATGAAAGCAGCAACAAGATTGTTCATTTTAGGTCTTCTTTTGACGGTCAGCCAATAAATAAAAGGCACCATAACAACTGCTGTGCTGGTCAAGAATGCATTGTTGCCCGCTGTTGTATACTGAAGTCCTATGGTCTGAAAAACAAATCCCAGCGACAAACATAGTCCCATCACACTGCCACTTCTGATGTAGTCTTTATTAATCATTTTTACTTTTTTTCTGAAAAAAATCGCTGATATAATGGATGCAGCGATAAATCTAAAGGCCATGATCTGCATGGGTGACAATGAATCCAAAGCGTTCTTAGTGACAACGAAGCCACTTCCCCAAATGAATGCCACCACAAACATGACCATATCTGCTTGCTTGGATGTTAATGATCTCATAATTACCTGCCTTCTGTCTCTCCTCAATATTGTATAGTTTTAGCAAAAAAAGTCAACATATAAAAAAAAGTGCCGAAGCACTTTTTTAATGCAGCTTGATGTTTTCTATAAACCCAATCCTCATAAAATCCAGATAATTGTTGAGTCTGTTTCTCATCTTTTCCACGGGACCTTCAGAAAGAATTATATAGTTGACTCCTTTCGTCAACGATACTGACAACGCCATACACAGATTTTCCAGATCATCTTTTGGAATGTCGTTTTTACTGCAGAAATTCGTTGCTATAGTATTCAGATTTCCAGCCATATAAGCAACCATGGATTTCTCTATGTTGTATCTTGATTTGACATTGCCTGTTGTTTTAATCAAGATGATAAATACTTCCTGTTGTTCAGTATACAAGTCGACAAACTCATCTATACATCTCTTAAGTCCTTCAAAAATCTCGTCGATTGTTTCACCGTTTTTACACTTGTCCATAATGGACATGATTTTTTCAGCCAGGTCTTTAACAATAACATCAAACAAATCCTCTTTATTCTGGAAGTATCTGTAAATGTTCCCAACAGATATATTCGCTTCCTCTGCTATGTTATTCATAGAGGCTTTGCTATAGTCATTTTCTCTGAAAACCTTTATGGCTGCATTTAAAATATTGTTTCTAACTTCTTTCTTTAATACTTGAGGCATTTGAACCACCATTCTTTTTTTGATTTTATTGTAACACTTTTTCTTGCATTAGTCAAATAATAAACCTGATACTGCTTTTTTAGCGGATGAAAACGCAAATTGCAGATTGTATCCACCTGTTTCACCGTCAATGTCTATGATTTCTCCTATAAATATCAGGTTTTTATTCTTTAACCAAGTCATATTGCTAAAATTAATTTCTTCTATCGCAATACCACCGGAAGAAACCATCGCATTTTCAAATCCAAGTTTGGACATCACTGTAGCTTCGTAATGCTTGAAGTTTGCTATTAACATTCGTATGTCTTTTTTGGATACCTCTGAAGAACTCTTTTTCCTGTCAATGCCTGTCAAATCCAACATTACTTCAACCATCCGTTTAGGAAGCGGTATGCTGTTCTCAGCAATTGTCTTAACCTCTTTCTTTGGGTTGGCAGTGATGTGATCCGTCATTGCCTTAGACAAGCTATTTTCATCAAATTGCGGGATAAAGTCGAATATCATTTTGTCTTTGATTCCTATTTTTCTTGAAGAATTCAGAATTACAGGTCCTGATAACGCATCATGGGTAAACAACAAGTCTCCTTTCGATTTGATGATAGTACCATCGCTTCTTCTTATGGATAATTTGACCCCTTCCAATGCAATTCCTGACAAATCCTTAAATTGATAATCCATGATTTTAACTGCTGTCAGTGCAGGCTCAAAACTGTTTATTCTAACACCTATATTTGATAAGACACTAATAAAGCTTCCGTCAGAACCGCTTTTGGGGTATGATTGACCACCTGTCGCAACCATAATTTTTTTGGTTGTGTATTTGAGTTTATCTGTAACTACTGAAAACAAGCCAATGGATTCTTGCCATCTGATATATTGCACAGATTCATTGCAATTGAGTTGATGGTTTTTGCTTCTAATTTCTTTCATCAGCACTTCCAAAACATCCTTGGAACGCATGCTTTCCGGAAACACTTTCCCATCTTCTCTCACCTGAAGCTTAAGTCCCAACCCTTCAAAATATGCCATCAGCATGGCGTTATTAAAACTATAGAGCACCTTACGCGCGATTTTTGGATTATTGTACTTTTTGATGAATGTTTTGATGTTTTCAACATTTGTGATGTTGCATTGGCTGGCTCCTGTCATCAAAAGTTTGATACCCGGCCTATCATTTCTCTCCAGAATCAGAACTTTCCTATCGGATGACAAGTTAGCTGCTGCAAAAAGACCTGCTGCTCCGGCACCTATTATAACCACATCATAAATCATACAATCTCCATGATTCACATTTTTTTGTCATCAATCTTATCTAACCAGGCTCTTATTGGTTTAGATACAAAATTGATCGTATCTTCCTCAAATGGACTTTTCAATTTCGCGTACTTAACCAATTCTAGAAATGGTTGGCTTCCTCCCGCTTTGCAAAGCCTTAAGTAATCCTGCCAAGCTTCTTTTGGATTTTCATTGTATTTAATCCAGAACTGATAGGCGCATATCTGAGCAAGAGTATAATCAATGTAATAGAAGGGGTTGCCGAATATATGACCTTGTCTGAACCAAAAGCCACCCTTTTCAAGAAAAGCGTTGTCTTCATAATTTTTTGTGGGTAGATATTTTCTCTCTACCTCGCGCCATTTAGCTTTTCGCTCCTCAGGTGATGCATCAGGGTTTTCATAGACAAAATGTTGAAACTCATCAACCGTCACGCCATAAGGAATGAATAGTACGCCAGCAGCCAGATGGCTGAATTTGTATTTCGTCTCATCATTCTCAAAGAACAGATTCATCCATGGCCATGTGAGAAACTCCATTGACATGGAATGGATTTCGCAGGCCTCCAAGGTGGGCCACATATATTCAGGTACCTGATATTGCCTGCTGGAATATACCTGGAAGGCATGTCCCGCTTCATGTGTCAGAACGTCAACATCATGGGATGTGCCATTGAAATTGGCAAATATAAAAGGCGACTTGTAATCTGCAATATAGGTGCAGTATCCTCCCGCTCTTTTTCCCGGCTTGCTGTCCAGATCCAGCAGGTTTTTTTCAACCATGAAATCAAAAAATTCCTTGGTTTCCGGAGAAAGCTCTGCGTACATGGTAGTTGCATGTTTGACCATCCATTCCCTGTCCCCTTTTGGCTTCGCATTACCTGAATTATACTCCAGATTTTCATCATAATACATCAATTGATCTATCCCAAGTCTGTCAGCCTGTCTCTTTCTCAACTCAACTGTTATAGGCACCAGGTTTTTCTCTACCTGCCTTCTGAAAATCGCTACCTCTTCAGGACCGTATTCAGATCTTCCCAATCTCAGGTACCCTAACTTGACATAGTTCTCATAACCCAGTTTCAAGGCCATCTGGTGTCTTAACTTAACCAATTTGTCGTATATCTCATCAAGATCCTTTTCGTTGTCCTCGAAGAATTTTGTGACTGCCTCGCTGGCGCTTTTTCTAGTCTGTCTATTCATTGACTGTGTATAGGGCGTCATCTGGGAAAGGTTGTTGATTTTTCCATCAAACTCGATTTTAGCCGAAGCGAGCAGTTTCCCATACAGGCTTGTCAATTTATTTTCTTCTTGAAGGTCCGGTATGATAGCAGGGTCAAATGTCTTAAGTGCTGTCTCCGCTATTGTAAATAGCAAGTTGCCCCACTTTTCTTCGAGTTCTTTCCTGAAATTTGATGATACTAGATCCCTATAAAAGGTATCTATCAGTCCCTGATAGATTGGAGATGCATTGTCGTAGTACTCGTTTTCTTTGTCGTAAAACTCATCATTGGTGTTGATTGAGTGTCTTATGCTAACTAATGCATGCATGGTCTCAAAGCTGTTTCTCATCTCATTTATTTGCGTCATGATATTGTCCTGCAACTCAAAGCTATTAGCTGTTCTAAAACTCTCCAGCAGATTTTTAAACTCTTTTTCAAATTCATTCATGTCAACCCTTGTGTATGCATATTCCTCAAATCTCATTTGTCACCTCTTATTGTTATTTTTTTATTCTTGTGGACTACATGTCGATTCAATGATATGATTTAATATCTATCAATATTATAAAGAAAGGACAGATTACATGAAAAACTATCAAAAATACTTGAATATCTTATTTGTATTGGCAGTGGGGTTTTCAGGTTATACATTAGCACGTGTGTACTTGACTCGCAGAGGCTTGCCACCTGGCGCATGTCCAATCTCAACGTTTAGTACAGAAATATATGTCTCAATCGCACTTTGTGTTGCTTATTTTATTTTATCAGCTGTTCTTCCGAGAATCAAAAGATAAAATTACTGATTCTTCATTATATCATATTTCTAGTCATTACTTAATAAAAATCATCAGTTATGGTTTCACTGATGATTTTTTATTAACTCAATCTTCTGATTCCTGCTCATGCGTTTTATCTTGGATTCCCGTCGCATTGCCTCTTCCCTGGTTTCATAAGATTCAAAATATACCAGTTTAACCGGTAATCTTCCTCTTGTGTACTTGGCACCGTTTCCGGAGTTGTGTGTATCCATTCGTTTATCCAGATTATTGGTCCAGCCGGTGTATAAACTATCATCAGCGCATTTGAGAATGTAGACAAAACACATATCTTGATTAAAGCAGTTCAACAGTGTATTTTCTTTTTAATTCATTGATTTTATTGGTGTATAGGTCATATTGCTTCTGATTGATTATCTGTGTTTTAATCGCATCTTTAACTTCTTCAAACTCCGCAACACCTGAGTTGTTCTTATTCTCGACTTTAATCAGATGGAAACCGAACTGTGTTTTGACTGGCTCGCTGACAACACCAACTGGAATTGAAAAAGCCACTTCTTCAAACTCAGGTACCATTCTTCCTTTCTCAAATGTGCCCAGATTTCCACCTACCTCTTTCGATGGGCAGCTGGAATATTTTTTTGCTGCTTCGGCAAATTCAAGACCTTTCTTGATAGCTTCAGCTATTTTTTCACTCTCTTCTTTTGTTGACACTAAAATGTGGCTTGCTGTCACTTCCTCTTTGTTCATGAAGTGATTGTTGTTGGCATTGTAGTATGCCAGCGCTTCTTCATTAGAAACTTCAGCTTCCATTATCAGATTTTCTATAGCAAATCTTTGTAATAAGTTTTTCTTGGTCTCTTCCAAAATAGCTTTGAAGCTCTCTTCTTCATCCATTTTGTTTGCTATTGCATCTATATAGAGCAGCTCGCCTGATATGATTTCATCTAAAAGCCTTTTTTGTCCTTCTTCCGTGGCAGCCTGTGCCGCATGATTTTCTGGCAGGTTTCTCAAAATGCTTTCAAACAGGTCTTGCGTGATCTCTTTGCCATCTACTCTTGCTAATATTTTATAATCCACACTAAACACTCCTTATTTTTTTATTCAAGACATGATATAACAAAAGTCAAAAAAATGCAAATAAGATATTGGCATTAAGAACATTAAGAATTGATTAAAATAGGCCTAAGTCATGTACAAATTTCCTATTCAGGTGTAGAATATTATTGAATAAATCATTGATACCCGAAAAAATACAATACTTATACGTATAATTTAGTGCAAGGATTTAAATCATTAGATAAAGGAGTGTTAAAAAAATGAAAAAATCTTTTAAAGCTTTCCTCGCAATGGTTTTAGTGCTGGTTCTGATGACGACTGTCGCTTTTGCAGTACCTGGAAGGGATTTCGCACCAGGACAACAGAAAAAAGACTATTCGGAAGCACAACAATTCAGCTTTGAATTCAACGATATGACCGGGTATGACTGGGCTATGAAGTCTGTTCAGAACATGGCCGCCATGGGCAAGATAAAAGGCATCGGAAATGGGAAGTTTGCCCCCGCTAGCGCTGCCAAGCAAATAGAAGTATTGATTATGACCTTGAGATTTCTCGATTTGGAAGATGATCTTGATTTAGAGGTGAACCTACTTCCCCCCTTTAAAGGAATGAAGCCTCAAAATTGGATGATTCCTTATCTGAATTTGGCAATTGACAATGATATTCTAACAGAGGAAGAAGCTGAGGATTTCAATCCAAACGCACCTGCAACAAGGTCTTTGACAGCGGTCTATATCATCAGAGCGCTGGATATGGTAGATGAAGCTGAGGATATGCAGGATGATCCCCTTCCATACAAAGATGCCGCTGCCGTACCTGAAGACAGAATCGGTTATGTCAATCTGATTACAGATCTAGGTCTGATGATTGGAAATAACGATAATACTTTCCAACCGAACAAACCTCTGTCAAGAGCTGAAATGGCAGTGTTATTCGAGAGATTGTATGACTCGGATCATGTCCATGAATGGCATACTGTCACTTTTGTTGAAAATGGTGGTACAACTGTAGCGGATATTCAAAGATATCACAACACAAAGATCAATACAGCCCCGGTCAGTACCAAAACAGGTTACACATTAGAAGGATGGTATACCAACTCAGGTCTTACAAACAAGGTGACTTTTCCCTATACAGTAACCGATGATGCAACATTCTATGCCAAGTGGACAATTAACCAATACACTATCACTTTCGACACAAAAGGCGGAACAACTGTAGCTGCAATCACGCAAGATTATGGTACGCCAATAGCCGAACCTGATGATCCAGAGAAAGATGATTTGGAGTTCCTGGGATGGAGTCCGGCATTACCGGCAACAATGCCAGCAATGAACATGACACTTGTTGCTCAATGGGAGCTTGAACCCTATACCATTAGCTTTGAGGAAAATGGCGGATCGACTGTTGCTAACATAACTCAAGATTATGGAACAAAAATAAACACAGCCCCGGTCAGTACCAAAACAGGCTATACTTTAGAGGGTTGGTATATCGATATCGGATTGACACACAAAGTGGTATTTCCTTACACTATCACAGCAGACGCCACGCTATATGCAAAATGGATCATTAATGAGTACGTTGTCACTTTTGACGAAAATGGTGGCACTACTGTAGATGCAATCTATTCTGATTTTAACGAAAAGATTGAAGAGCCTGATGAGCCAACTAAAACTGGTTACACATTCGATGGTTGGTTCTATGATGACGTGGATTTTGAAAATGAGTTTGATTTTAACGAAGACAAAATCACAGAAGATACAACTCTATATGCAAAATGGATCATAAATGAATATACCATAAATTTTGTTACCAATGGTGGGTTAGCAGTTGCGGCTATAACCGAAGACTACAATACAATAATCGCTTTGTCACCAGTGACAACCAGGGAAGATTATGATTTTGACGGATGGTTTTCTGATGAAGCATTAACTGAAGAGGTAGAATTTCCATACACTATCACAGAAGATATAACCCTATATGCAAAATGGACAGAAATTGAAGATTAATCCAAATTTGTTCATATCAGTTACATCAACAAAGCCTTTCGCTAGGCTTTGTTTTTTTTATCATTACTCCGTGAAATTTATATCATTTTGTATTATAATGATGTTAAGTGTTCTTAATAATTAAGAAAGAAGGTGTTTCTATGACAAAACCTGTATCTCAAAGCAAAACGTACAGTGCGGGCGTTCTTCCTCAGGACAAGTATGACAAACTGGATCAGTATATCTCCACTTTGGAGGATAAGGAAGGATCATTGATCCATATACTTCACAA
>DMAP01000219.1:12937-13697 GCA_003446975.1 Clostridiales bacterium
ACAACTTTTTACTCCTATTTCACCAGCACCCCTGTCGGCAAGCATACCATCAGTCTTTGTATGGGCACTGCCTGTTTTGTAAGAGGAGCTGAAAAGATTAGCCATGAACTGAAAGAAAAGCTCAATATTTCATCCGGAGGTACCACAACAGACAATCTCTTCACACTCAAGGAAGTCAGATGTATTGGCGCATGCGGTCTGGCGCCCATCATCATGATTGATGACAAAGTATTCGGACGGGTAAAAATTGAAGACATAGACACCATACTGAAAGAATTCAAGGAGGAGGTGTAATATGGGCATTAAATCATTAGAAGATTTGAAAAAAATCAGGGAGAACTCCTTGAAAAAAGTCAATCTGAGAGAAACCGGAAAAGATGGCGAAAACATTACCGAACTCATGGTTGGAATGGCTACTTGCGGAATCGCAGCCGGTGCCAGGGTTACCCTTGCAGCCTTGTTGGATGAGATCACTAAAAACAATGTTGAGAATATCAGAGTAGTACAAGTGGGATGTCTTGGGTATTGTCATTCTGAGCCAATTGTTCAAGTAAACCAGCCTGGTAAGGAACCAATACTATATGGAAATGTGGATGATAAAAAAGCCAGAGACATTATCAATAAACATGTTCTCAAGAACGAGTTACTTGATGATTCCATCATTATCAACACATTTCAAAAGGCATAGGTGGAGGAGGATAAAATGGACAAAATCAGAAGTCACATTATGGTTTGTGGCGGTACAGGCTGTGTTGCTTCA
>DMAP01000364.1 GCA_003446975.1 Clostridiales bacterium
CATCAAGGCAATGTCTGCATTTTCAATTGCCACTTCAGAGCCTGCAGCGCCCATCGCAGTACCTACTGATGCGGTAGTCAATGAGGGTGCATCATTCACACCATCTCCTACCATGGCCACATGATGATATTTTTGAGAAAGCTCTTGAAGTCTAGTCACTTTTTGATCGGGGAGTAACCTTGCATATACAGTATCGATGCCAATTTTTTGTGCGACAGCCTGGGCTGCGTTGTCATTATCTCCGGTGAGCATGGCAGTTTTTACACCGAGCGAATGGAGTTTGGTGATAGTGTCCTTGCTTTCAGACCTTAAAGCATCGACTATACCCAAAACACCTTTGACTTTTTTGTTATCACTGACCACAATGGCGGTTTTACCCTCGGCCTCAAATCTACCCACAATGTCGATTACCTTTTGATTCACAGGGTGGTCTTCCATTACGAATTGAAGTGTGCCAATACAATGATGCTTATCTACGCAGACCAAGCAATCACCACTAATGCCTTTTCCCATCAGAGCCTTAAAGTTCTGATACTCATGGTTAGATTTTGAATGTGACTGGGCACTTTCGATAATACTTTTTGCGATAGGATGTTCTGAAAATGCTTCTGCTCCTGCAACACAAGCCAGTAGTTCAGACTGGCTATAGCCATTTAGCGGTACTATATCTGATACCTGGGGCTCACCCATCGTGAGCGTTCGGGTCTTATCAAAAGCAATCGCGCGGATTTTGCCAATTTCTTCTAAGAATTGCCCGCCTTTAATCACTACACCGCGTTTACTAGCATTACCAATTGCAGAAAAAACACTAATCGGTGTTGAGATGACTAGAGCGCAAGGGCAAGCAATCAGAAGAATAGTTAAGCTTTGAATAAACCAATGTTGAAACGGCTGTCCGAACATGACCACAGGAATAATTGTCAGTAATAGCGCCACCACAAAGACAGTTGGGGTATATATTTGAGCAAATTTCTCAATAAATTTAGTAATTTGAGATTTACGTTCAGCGGCTTGAAATGTCAGATCGACAATTTTAGCCAAGGTAGTGTCTTTGCTTGTTTTGGTAACTTTAATTTCTAAATATCCTTGGTTATTGAGCGTCCCGGCAAAAACCAATTCGCCAATAAACTTAGTTTTGGGTAATGGCTCGCCCGTAATCGAACTTTCGTCAACCAGCGACTCTCCCTTAACGACCAATCCGTCTAAAGGAATGTAGTCACCTGGCTTAACTACCACAATTTCATCAAGATTAATCTCTTCAACGGGACGCCTGGCATTTTCACCCAACACTTGGGCAGTTTTGGGAGTTTTTTCCACCAATTCTTCTAGTGCGTGCTGACTTTTGTTAATCCCAAATTCTTCTAGTGCCTCACTAACTGCAAAA
This sequence comes from Clostridiales bacterium, assembly GCA_003446975.1. Lineage (GTDB taxonomy): Bacteria > Bacillota > Clostridia > Tissierellales > Dethiosulfatibacteraceae > 38-11. Next base: position 1,385 of record DMAP01000364.1, read on the forward strand.
AGCACAATGATAATGACCGCTTCTTCAAGCTCACCTAAATAAAAGGCGCCAATGGTTGCCACTGTCATCAATAAGTTAATGTTTGAAAAACGAAGTCTCAGAAGACTGTGAATTCCCCCCAATATGACGTCTTTGCCAAAGATATAAATAATCCCCAAGAATAAAGGGTGCTCAATAACTGCTGGTAAATGAATCGAAAAGAAGGACAGGATTTCTAAAGGAATGACTATAGCCAACGCAAGTGCGAGTTGTCTGATTTTTGGCTGTTTAAGTAATTCCATAATAAGCATAGTGTTTGTTCGATTAATTTCATGGTTTATCCAACCAATTTATGGGGTTGGACTGGCAGTTGAACTAGGCGATGCTTCTTTAGTGGCCTCAGCTGGAGTGCTCTTTAGTAACTCTGCCTTTATGAAGGTTTTGAAATCCTCCAAACCTTTTGGATTGGGAATCTTACTGCCATTAACAAAAAAGCTAGGTGTCCCTGACACTCCAAGTCTGGTTCCCGCATTCTTATCCCGATCCACCCGTGCCTTAGACTCTTTGGAGCTAACATCCTTAGCATATTGTTCCATGTTTAAGCCTAATTTTCTTGCGTAATCTTCAAATATTTTAGGGTTAGCAGCAGGTTTTTCTCCCCAGGATTTTTGTTCCGTAAACAACAGGTCGTGCATTTCCCAATATTTTCCTTGTTTGGCAGCTGCTTCGACAGCCAAAGCTGCTGGGACACTGTTCTTATGTCCTGGGAGTGGGAAATAACGGGTTACAAACCTAACATCTTGGCCAAATTCATCCATCAAAGCTTTCACTACCGGATAGTAGGCACCACATGCCTCACATTCAAAGTCTAGATATTCAACGATAGTGACTTTGGCCTCTTTATTGCCTTTAATATAATCGTCACTCACAACTTCCAACAGTTTTTGTTGATCTTCAGATAACGCTACTGATTTCCCTGTGCTACTTGAGCTGGTATCGGATTTACCGAGGAACCAAACCGCACCCACCAAAAGAACTATTGTCGCTACGATGATACCAATAACAAACTTTTTTTCGCTGTTCATATATTTACCTCCATTTTACTATGTTTTGTAGTAAGTCAGCAATGACTTACAATTTCAAATAATTTTAACGTCATAGTTAAGTTGCTTTAGCCTTGCGATGATAGTTTTTTGATCAACCACCTTCGGATCAAACGTCACGGTAGTGCATTGCTTAGCGTAGTTAGTACTAGCTTCCACAACGCCTTCCAAATCTTCTAAATCAAAATCTATGCTCATGGCACAGCTGGTACATTCTAAATTGGTTACTTTAAAAGTAATCGTTTTCATTGTAATTAAATAACAGTTATTACACCTTGATACATGCCCATGCTACACATAAAAGCTAGGGGTCCGGGTGTTTTGGGTGCCGTAAATTCCAAAGCGTCTGATTGACCAACTGACACCACTCGCTGAATATTAAGTTTCGGTATGGTTAACGATTGAGCACAGCCACCACCACCCCGATTAATAATATTTAATTTCACCTTAGAACCAGCTTTAATTGTCAGATTGGCAGGATCAGTCTCATAACCATTTTGGGTAATATAGATAGTAGCCTCAGAAACTGGCTTTGCGGCAACTGTAGTGCTTCCCGCTACTTTACCGGAGCTACAAAAACTAATGGCGCATTCAACCTTAGTTAAAAGGTTTGTAAATGTGTAAGGGCTTCCTGTTAGCGCAATTGTTCCATTCAAGTTAAAGGTTGCTAACAATAATATTGCCGTCGCTGCTGCAGTGTTAAACGCGCCACTTGCGAGCTTGTTTATACTACGAGCGAAAACTCCGAGAAGTAAAAAGAGTGGCGAAGTGCCCAAGATAAACGCAAACATAGCTAGTCCACCAGCCAGCGGGGATCCAGTAGTAAGAGCATAGGCCATGGTTGCTTGAGTGGCGCCACAAGGAATTAGTACCGTCATTGCCCCAAGAATTGCCGGGCCAAAAATTTCTTGCCTTTTGGACTGGTTTTTAATTAGCCTAGTAAATACTTTTGGAGGTTGAATAACAAAGTAGCGAAAAAGTGGATGTACTTGCAGTAAATTTAGAGCCGTTCCTACCATAAAAATTACAGCACTTAACTGTAAGATAACTCGAGCGGTTAGTGAAAGTTGAAACAAAGATCCTAACCCTCCAAGTAACACTCCCAGAAGTGTATAGGCTATCAATCTTGTGATCAAAAAGGAAGCGACCGGAATCCATGATCCCGATCGCTTCTCTAAGTCAGACTCTAGATTTTTCTCTTGCTGGGCGATTGAGCTGGCAAGCAAGCCTCCCTGTACTGCTAAGCAAGTTATGCCGCCTGCAAATAGGCCTGTGATGAAGATAGAAAATATATCCATTAGTTAGGTAGCTCCGTGTATTATTGCTTTAGGGCCGCATCAATCATTGACTTAATTTGCTCAAATGGTAATGCGCCTGGGACGAGTTGGGTTTGACCCTTAGCGTCGATAATAATAGTGCCTGGAGTGCCCGATACGCCCTCTTCAGATCCTTTGGCCATTTGATCTTTTACTTTTTGGGCATATTTAGCCGAATCTAGACATTGCTGGAACTTGCTTTGATTGACACCTAGCTCAGCTGCCAAAGGACCCAGTTTTTCTAGGGCAAAGCCAGTGCCGTTACCAGTAGTTCTGGCAAAGATGGCATCTGCATACTTCCAGAATGCATCAGTGCCACCAAGCTCATTGATACACCAGCCAGCTTCAGCCTCCTTTTGGGCGTTAGCATGAAAAGACAAAGGATAATCTCGATATACCCACTTTACCTTGTCACCATATTCTTTCATGACTTGTTGCATAGTGGGATGAAAGCGAATACAAAAGGGACACTCAAAGTCTGAGTATTCAACTAAAGTAACTTTAGCGTTTTTGTTACCTTTAATTCTATCGTCACTTGTTAACTCAGGAGTTTTGAGAGCAACTTTTGGTTGGGTATCTCCGGCTGCTGCAGGAGCTTGGGCAGAGGGTTTAGCCGCTACTAACGAACCTCCATTACCCTCAAGATACTTTACTTTTGTATATAACGATCCCATCGCAAACGCTGATACAGTCAAGGCGATTACAAGAATAATATTTAGATTACCGGCAAATATATTTTTAGGTACAAGACCTTTTTTATCTTCAGTCATATGGTTTTAACATGAATAATTAATAACTACTACAAAGTGTAGTAACTTATTAACCACCTGTCAATAGATAGACGAAGAGAAAGAGGAAGACGAATAAGAATGGGAAGAGTTCTGGTTAGAACTAGACTGAATAATATTCAGTTCGCATGTATTGTTACAAGATCCAAATGGGTCAATGCAGGCCATGACTGCATCTTGTCCCTCAGTGTGATACTCAATTGCCTTGACTGGAGTAACGAACATGATACCTAAAATGAGCAGTGAAAAAACACTAACCAACAGATTTGTCGAAGAAAAACCGGGACGTTTGGTGTGTCGTTCAAGTAGTAAATTAATTCGTAGTTCAAGAGTTTCATATTCACCCAAATTTGATGCAAATGTGTATGCTGGAGTTGATTCCTCACGAAGCATTTGTGTCAAAACAGAAATTAAGTCTCTCTTGCCGGACTGTGTATTAGTATGGGCAAAAATATCGGCTTGGACTTCTCGTTGCATGGAATATTTTGCCGTAATGTCAGTG
>DMAP01000447.1 GCA_003446975.1 Clostridiales bacterium
CCACTGATCAGAATCATCATAAATATAAATGCCACCAAATTTTATGTTAAAAAGGTAATCAATGCGCTTAATGATATTATCAAGTAAGGCATCAATATCCCAGTTACTGACAAGGGATGCATTGATTTGATTTATATATTCCAGTTCTCTATTCTTTCTCAAAATATTGCTCTGCAAAGCAATCTCATCATTGACCGCCTTACCAATACATAGGTACGTCCCATCCAGGTGCTCAAAAAATGAGACACTCATGTACTCATAAGCTTCTACAGCTGTTGACTTCATCCNNAAAAGCCAATAATATCGGTTTCTGACTTCCACTTTTAAGCTGTGAAACAAAATCATCCGTTTGGCCTTTGTTTTCATCGATATCAATCAGTGCACTCTCTAAAAAATCTTGTATGTTCTTACCCTTTATATCATCCAGTTGATATCCAAGTCGGCTCATAAAAGATTTATTGATTTTTAGTATGACACCATTATGATCAACCCAAATCAAATACTGTGTTGTTAAATCCATGATATTGTCGCTAATTTTGTGCATCATGTCTAAATTGTGCTCAATGATCGAGATTCTACTTTTCTCTTCCAATATTAGCGTGTCAATTTTCACAAGCGCTTCATGTTGAATGTCTGATTTCTGAGTAATATCCATTAACAGTTTCTGTAGCCTTAGATTTTCATTAGAAATTAAATTGATTTTTGATATTAAGGCTTCATCAAGTCCGTCAAATGTATCCAGTTGACTAAAATGCTCTGTTTCCAGCTTCACATGATTCGTCACTTTTTTTGATATTGTCACGGCAATCAATAAACCTATGATAAGTGTCCATGAGATCACCGCAGCGCCACTTTCACTAAATAGAGAATAGCCAAATTGATTCAAAATGCCATATGAAAGAATTAAAAGCGGCACAATAAACACGACAAACACGATGGCTTGAATTTTTCTTGAGTATCTTCTATTCATTTGCCACCTCTACTAAAAACAAGCCATCTAACCAATTTTTATCATGCTTAATCATGTTTTCCAGTATTTTGATGAACTGCGGCGAATATTGACGCCCAACAGCTGACAGCATATCCTGAATGATTGATTCGTAATTGTCCATTTCTTTACTTTGAATCATCATCATGTCAAAATCACTTACAAGTCTAATAATTTGTGCATAATAGGGTTGCTCAACAATTTCAGTTCCATGACTGTTTGANNAAATCATAGTTTAAGTGATGGTATTCAATACCATCAAGGACATCTTTATTAAAACCGACTTTCTCAATAATCTTTCTGCCTTCCATGCCATGTCGGTCATTTTGTGACCTTTGAACATTCGTTTCTGAAGTAATGAGCTTACCAACATCATGGAGCAATCCTGTAATATATATTTCATCCACCTCTGAAGTATTTAAAAACAATTTTTCTGCAATTTTTTTACTGATTTCAGCAACTCTTCTTGAGTGGCCGCTAAAACTGTCCGATTTGATTTCCGATGCCGTTACAAATGCCTCAACTGTTTTAAAATAATTGGATTTCAGTTTTTCATATAACAATATTTTTTCAAGCGCGATGGTAACTGTTATAGAGATGGACTCAAACAATACAACACTTTCNNGAGTCTATCTCATTATCAGACACAATCGTCATGACACCAAGATTCCTATTGTAGTTTGTTAGTGGAATATAGGTCACTTTTCTGCCTTGATTAATTATTTCAGCTACAATAGGTTCATCGAATAGCAAATCTCCATCGCCATTTATCGTTACGATTTTACTCTCATTGAAAGCATAACCGATATGCGTGTTTGTCGTCTCCATCTGCTCAGTTAAAAACAAAGTTTGGCTATAACCACTTTTCGCTTTTAATACGAGCTTTTGCTCACTGTTAATCAATCGAATAACGCAGGCATTAAAATTTCCAAGAAATGTAATCTTGTCAATCGCATCTTGTAGCGTGGATTCTATGGTAACTTGTCCGCTAATGATTTTACTGATTTCATTAATGAAATGTAAGTCTTTGCTTTTTTTAAGATACGTTTGAGTCATAATTCGATCTTGGTTAGACATATCCGACATAAAAATGATGTACTTGATACTTTGTTGATCAAACACTCTCACACTTCTACCAGGCACAGGAGAAATCGTCTTAACAGCCATCGTGATTTTTGCAAAATCTTTTTTTCTAAACAAATCAAATTGATGCTGATTTATATCNNAGTACATCAAAGACTGTGACGTTTCCATCCATATCCAATTTAAGCTTATTCTTCAGCTGACTATTTGCAAAAATCACGTTTCCATTGTAATCCGTAATCCATGTCATTGAAGATAATTTTTCTGAAATGTTCTTGTAGAACATTTCGGTATGCTCATATTTAGTCTCCATTTTGCATTTTGTGTCTTGGGCGTTTTTTTGACTGATTTGTGACATAATGACTTTTTTCTTAAGTGCAGTAAAATGTCTATTGGATGTTTTTACACTGGCCTCAANNTCTAACTTCAGTGTATAGTCCATAATCAGCTTATCAAATTCCACAAACGTATCACTGACATTTAAATTTTCCAAATTCGAATAGATATTATGTCTATCGTGTTTCACAATTTGACCGAGAAAATATGCACCTAAGCTGAAACTTATGATTCCAGCTATTAAAAGAGGTGTACTCTCTAATGCCATAT
>DMAP01000323.1 GCA_003446975.1 Clostridiales bacterium
AAATTCCTTAAGGACGTAGGCTTAGTGCAAGGTAAACCTTATTTGCAGTTCGTTCTGGGTATCAATGGCGCTTTAGGTTCAGCAGTAGAAGACTTGAATATGATGAAGCAGACAGCTGACAGATTGTTTGGTGTTGGTGGATATGAATGGTCTGCCTTTGGTGCTGGAAAAGCCGAATTCCCAATTTGTACACAAAACCTGTTTTTAGGCGGGCATGTGAGGGTTGGTATGGAAGACAACTTGTATCTTGGAAAAGGCATCATGGCAAAAAATAACGGTGAGTTGGTTGAAAAAATGGTCAGAATCATGGGAGAATTTGATTTCGAGCCCGCAACTCCAGATGAAGCCAGAGAGATGCTAGGAATAAAAAAATAAAGGAGGATTCAAATGAGAGTAGCTATTATGGGTGTTGGCTCATTGGGAACTATAATCGGCGCGTATGCCGCTAAAGCCGGATTTGAAATTGATCTCATCGATGCAAACGCTGAGCATGTAAAAGCTTTGAACGAAAAAGGTGCGACAGTGATAGGAACTGTAGAATTTAATCATCCTGTCAGAGCAATCACACCTGAAGAAATGGAAGGTACATATGATTTAGTTTTCTACATCGTGAAGCAGACTTATAATGATGTTGCATTAAAACAGTTATTACCACACCTAGGACCAGAAAGCGCTGTTTTGACACTACAGAATGGTGTCCCTGAACCTGAGGTGGCGGCAATAGTCGGTGAGAAGAGAACAATGGGTGGTACAGTCGGTTGGGGGGCTACATGGACCGGACCTGGCGTATCTGAATTGACTTCTGATCCTAATAATATGAGTTTTGAAATTGGAGAGCTTAACGGCAAAATAACTGACAGATTAATGAAAGCAAGAGATATACTTGAGAGCATGTGTCATGTTGAAGTAATGGAAAACTTGATGGGAATTAGATGGACCAAGCTTCTGGTAAATGCTACCTTTAGTGGCATGTCCGCATGCCTCGGTTGTACATTTGGTGATATTTTGGATAATCCAAAAGCAATGGATTGCGTCAAACATATCGCCAATGAAACTATTAAACTAGGTAAGGCTGCAAATATCAAGATGGAACCGATGCATGGTTTTGATCTTGGTGGATTATTGTCATTTGAGACTAGAGCGGAAATGGATAGCAAAGACCCTATCTACAATAAAATGTGGGGTCCGCACAGAAAGCTAAAGGCAAGTATGCTTCAAGACCTGGAAAAGGGTCGTAAAACTGAAATCGGCGCGATAAATGGAGTTGTATGTGACTTCGGGGACAAATATGGTATTGAAACACCAGTTAATGATCAGGTTGTGGAAATTGTTAGAGGTATTGAAACAGGTAAGTACAATTACGTTTTCGATAACCTGGATCTATTCAAGGTACCTGAAGTCAAATAACGATCAAATGTATAATATGCTATGTAGTATTTAGATAACAACTCCGATAAAATCGGAGTTGTTTCTTTTAATTGAAATTTACCAGCAGTACAGCAATCGTTGACAACCTTTTCTCTTTATATTAAAATGACATTGTACTTATTATAAATTTACTCTTATTATTGAATTTGATTTCAAAATATGTTGGAAAGAAGGAAATCTCATGAATACATTGTTTCAGGATTTGACTAACCTGTTGGCACAAAATGACATCAGACCCTCTTACCAAAGAATTAAGATTTTAGAGTATCTTCACAACAATCATACACACCCAACAGCAGATGATATTTTTCATGCTCTAGTACCTGAAATACCAACTCTATCTAAGTCCACAATCTACAATACTCTTGATCTTTTTATCAATAACAATTTGGTGAAACTAATAAGTATTGAAGACACAGAAGCCAGATATGACATCTTAACCAATAACCATGGTCATTTTAAATGTATGTCATGTGGTGAGATCTACAATTTCAGCATTGATATCGATAGCATTACGATTGACGAACTAGATGATTTTTTAATAAATGATAAAAATGTTTATTTCAAAGGTGTTTGCCCTAAATGTAAACATTGAAATAGTTTGAAAAAGAAAATGAATGCTGACTAATCAATCAGCATCCCCATCATTATTGAATCATAGAACTCGTTACCGATCAGCATATCTCTTCTGACCGCCCCTTCCACTTCAAATCCTGTTTTCTTATATAAATTCAACGCTCTGACATTATCAGATCTTACATAGAGATTAATCTTTCTAATAATAGCGGTTTGCTTACTCCATCCAACCATATAATCGATCATCTTTTCACCTATCCCTTTTCCCCAGTAGGCTTTAATGACGCTGATTCCCATTTCACCAACATGTCTAAATCTTGGCTTTATGCCTCCAGCCATGGAGGCAGTACCTATTATGCGCTCACCATGCATTACCAAGGCCATCAATGAATTGTCCTGATTGTATGAATTCTCTAAAAATGTCTCTTCTTTCTCAAGTGTGATGTTCAATTCCCCAATACCAAAAGAAAGAAAATCGGATTCTTGTGCTATTTTGTCGAGATAATCAATCAAAGCCTTTGCATCGGTTTTGGTGGCTTCTCTTATAATAAATTCCATATTATCGATGTAAAATTTCTCCATCCTTAGGTCTCCAATCAATACTCAATAATATAGTCTTTCAATATTCGATGGACAGAGTTCGCAAACTCATTTGAAGCTCCCCAGTCAAAACTAATAAACATACCTTGTGATGCCCCGGTTGCTATTGCTCTTACTTCGGTTCTACCTTGAACATTGTCACATATAACTGTTAGTGCAGCCCTGTTGCTATTTCGGATAAAATATTTCTCGTATATCAAAGTGCCGATACCCTTTCCATTGTTTAAGTCTATATACTCATCATAAACAAGACTGGCTGTGTGATTCTGCTTAATGATTCTAAGAGTCTCCTCAGGATTGATCGTTACATTGAATGCAATTTTGCTCATTAATCAGTTCCTCCAATGACAAAATTCCCTTTGGAGAACACCTGAACATGACTGCCATGCCTTGTCACGCCAACTATTTCCAAATCCTTAGTGCCTATCATGAAATCAACATGAATCAATGAATCATTGACTCCTGCCATTCTTAGGTCATCTAGACTCATACTGGAACCTTCCTTTAAACATGTGGGATATGCCTTTCCCAACGCTAGATGGCATGAAGCATTCTCATCATAAAGTGTGTTGTAGAATAGAATTCCTTGGTTGGATATTGGAGAATCATGAGGTACCAAGGCAACCTCTCCAAGCCTTTTAGATCCCTCATCCGTTTCCAACAACTCTCTTAAGGTATCCACTCCATTGTTGGCTCCAAAATTGATAACCAAGCCATCTTTGAATTCAAACCACAGATTTTCGATTAGATTCCCGTTGTAATTAAGTGGCATTGAACTATAAACCTTACCATTGACACCAAGCATGTGAGGGACTGTGAAAACCTCTTCAGTTGGCATATTGGCAATAAACAACTGCCCCTCCGGTCCTTCATCGCCACCTCCAAACCATATATGACCCTCTGGCAAATCAATTGTCAAGTCGGTACCTAACTTGTTGGTGAAGTGTAATGATTTGAAATTGTTATTGTTTAAAAAATCCATTCTGTTGTTCAGGTCTTTTTGGTGTTGATGCCAAGCATCAACCGGATTATCCATATCAACCCGAACTGATTTTAGAATTGCATTCCATAAAGATTCCATTGCTTCTTCATTTTCCGCGTATGGAAAAACCTTTTTGGCCCAGGCCAAAGTTGGGATTGAAGCCACACACCAGACATTCAAATTGCTCATCATCCTTGAACGCCAAAAGATCAATGCTTGATTCATGGCTTTGTTCTGTCTGCTGATGCGCTTGGGGTTAACATCTTTCATCAACTCTGGATCAGATGCTGAAATAGTCAAAAAAGCGGCGTTCATCTTTGAGTAGTCTGTAAAAAACATCTTCATCCATTCAGGAACTTCGTCAAAAACTTCATCTGATGCCATGTCATACCTTATTTTTGTTGATTTCTCGTCAAGCCATCTTACTACCACTTCTCGAGCGCCAGCTTCATAAGCCTTGACGGTCAAAATCCTTGTGAAATCTGCTGTCTCAATTGGTGAACTAATCACAAGAGTTTGGTTTTTCTGTATGTTTATGCCTACTTTTATCAGCAATTCTGCGTACTTCTCAATTCTATGCATTTGAACCTCCTCAGTTAATCATTTGATTCATACTACACACTACTTAAACTAATGCTGAAATAATTTTTCTCTTCAAAGCGCTTGAAGCTGAATAAATGTTTCTGTAAGTTGTAACACTCGCCTGTTGAGACATTTTCCTCTGGTCCGTTCCACACCATACAGCGAAGTGCTCACAATTGTTCTTGGTCAGATGGTAGCCGTCAAAATCACTTCCAACAAGAACCTTGGCTCTTTCGATTATCTCATCTCTCGTGAATTTCACATCAATAACCTCATCTATCTCTATTTCACCACCAGCTTTTAAGAATTCAGATAGTGGAACCTGACTTATAACTCCTAGATTCAGCTTCAATATACTAGGGCAATAAAAATGAATGATTTCGTTATTGTCTATCATAATACCGTAATGCCTGTATAACACAAATCTGGCTATCAATTTATCCACCCAGGTGCTTTCTTCATTTAGCCTGTTACTTATATCTTTAAACCATGAAGGTTTTCGTTCCACATACACTATACGACCTGTCATATTTGAATTCCTCTGTCCATTTAAATTTGCTTGTTTATTAATACCGTTTATACAAGCTTGTGTATTATATCCCTTTGATCAACAAAAGAAAAGAGTTTTACATATTTTTAATCCGCTATATAGTCAGTTGAGGTTATACGTCTATAAAAATTTAGCTTGGACATCTGATAATAAGGAGCCAGATAAAGAAATCCCAATCCAAATGTTATTATTGATAGGAAAAACCAACCTATGAATGATAAGAAAAAGATAAAGAAATCCATTTTATTGCCATTCATGATTCCTGATGAAACCTGAATCGCCTCCATAAAAGTTAAATCAGGATTTTCAGCCATCAGATAATATCCCATGGAATAGCGTATTGCAGCTATGATACCTGGGACAACTAGCAGAAATGTCCATAAAAGAATGAAAATTCCAGATACCAAGTGAAATAAAAATGTTCTTTTAAAATCACTGAATCCTTCAAATATAACACTGATATTCACGTTTTCAGTTTTCTCAAGCTTCATATAGAAATAAGCTGCTCCCAGTGACAACGGCCCCGACAAAATCAGGCTCAATAAATTGCCAAATTGAAGAAAACTGAAATAGAAACCTGTTCTGACTGATTCTGATGCGTTTTGTTGTGTGAATGCATCGGTGAGAATCCATATGATTATAGTCACCGCAATGGCTTTTCCCCAATTGCCTTCAAGCATTTTTTTAGCTTCTTCCTTTATGTAATTTCTGTTATATGAATCCATATTGATTCCTCCATTATCAAAGTTTTTTTCCTTGATCATTATTTTTATGATCGAGAATCATCTCTTCAAGAATCTCATTTGAATATCTAACAACCACGTCACACTTCGTAATATCATCCCTATAAATCTCTTTTAACTTAGTGCAATTGTCTGTTCCTAGTTTATCAACAAATTTGTTGAAAAATTCATTTGCCATTTCTTTGGTTTTTAGGTTTTCATGTGCTTTGTCATTTACGAACATAACACCCAAAACAGCCAATGCACCAGTAAGTGCGCCACAAACGCTCCCCACTCCCATTCCCCCTCCAAAAGCAGCCATGGTTCTAAATGTCTCTTTTGACAGATTGAGGCTATATATATCATTAGCCGCCTTAATCGTTGCCTCGGCACAGTTGAAGTTATGGGTTTGACTATAGTAAATGACTGCTTTTTCCGCTAAACTATTCATGGCATCTCCTCCTATTTTTATAGTCTAAACGTATTAACTAATAATAAATGTAAACGAATGCATTATAGAAAAACAAAGGCCAACAATAAACCAATCATAAATCCTGCATTTCCAAGATGATTGTTCATTTCATTGGCTTGAGGAATCAACTCATCATTGACAATATAAATCATTGCACCCGCTGCAAACGCTAAGGAACCACCAATAAAAACAGGAGATATGCTAAAAAAAACAAGACCAATCCCTGTCCCCAAAGGTGTCATCAATCCCGCTATAAGTGTAAATAGTAGAATCCGGCCATTTCTTAGTCCTCCTGCCTTAAGGGGACCTGCCATAGCGATTCCTTCCGGAATATTGTGTATGGCAATTGCAACCGCTATAAAAATTCCTAATTGTGGATTGGATTGGATACCCGCTCCAATGGCCAATCCTTCTGGAAGGTTGTGAAGGGCTATTCCAAATAGTATAAGATATCCCATCTTCAACATCTTATCATCCATCTTGTCCAATTTTTCGGGATTCTCAACAACAAGTTCATTCCTGCCAGACATATGGGCATGGGGTATAACCTTATCCATGAGAAACATCATGCAGGCACCAAGTATCAACCCTATTGAAGCACTTAAAACACTTCCTATCTCGACAGATTCCGGCATCAGCTCAAATACTGAGATGCCAATCATAACACCTCCGGCAAATCCCAATAAAGCCGACAATACGTTCTTACTCGGTTTTCCAATGAATATAACCAATAGAACACCCAATGAAGTTGAAACACCGGCCAGAAAACTATATATCAAACTCTCCATCTGATCGTTCACTCCCTACCTTCAATAAAACCATCTTTTTGATTATATCAGTATATTCATATGTAATCAATAATCACCTTTGCCATCCAAATGTTCAAAACTTATTATATGATTTCAGTTGTGATCCTTTCGTTTTAGATAGTCTGAGATAAACTTAGCATCCTCAATTTCCAAATCTCTTTCACCTGCCATAGACTCAAGATGATGGACAAACTCATGTTTGAGTGTGTGCGCCAATTTTTCTCGCATGGATTCTTTATTGAAATGACCGTATACACGCATGAAAGATCCGTAATATATGGTAATGTAACGTCCTAAAATGCCACCCCCATGATATTCTCCCAGAATATAAAGATCGTTGTTCCTGCCTATCGGATTCTCTTTGAACTCGGGTAATAGAACAATGCCTCCATTTAGGCCTTTAAATATCTCTTTGGGAAGCTTTTCGGCTATATCGTTCAACATTGCTTCCATTTCATCTAATGTAATCATTAAATCATCCTCCTGTCAGATCAACAGGGTTCTTGGGTTCAGTTGGC
>DMAP01000376.1 GCA_003446975.1 Clostridiales bacterium
GTGCCATGCCTGAAGCTGAGCAGGGACTGAATATGGCAAGGAATATATCTTTAAAGGCTGGAATACCCGAAAGTGTTCCGGCGCAGACGATTAATCGATTTTGTTCATCTGGTCTGCAAACCATCGCAACAGCAGCGAATGCCATTATTGCGGGACAGTGCGAAATTGTATTGGCAGGAGGAGTTGAATCCATGAGCTTTGTTCCTATGGGAGGGAACGCGTACCATCCGGATCCGGGATTGATGGTTGATAATCCCAATGTCTATATTTCAATGGGACATACTGCTGAAAGGGTTGCACAACAGTATCATGTCACAAGAGATATGCAGGATGAATTCTCTGCGTTAAGCCATAATAAAGCCGAAACGGCAATTTCAGAAGGAAGATTCAACGATGAAATCATACCCATTGAGACAGTTCAATCAAGTATTGACGATAACGGTAACCCTAGCACAATCAAAACTATTTTCAAAATGGACGAGGGTGTCAGAAAGAATATGACAAAAGAAGCCTTGGGGAAACTAAATCCGGTATTTAAGGTTGGAGGTACAGTTACAGCAGGAAACGCATCACAGATGAGTGATGGCGCTGCGTTTGTACTGATTATGTCAAAAGAGAAGGCCAATGAATTAGGCATCAAACCTATAGCTCGATTTATAGGATTCTCGGTAGCCGGGGTAGCTCCGGAAGTGATGGGAATAGGACCAATTGAAGCTATACCGAAGGTGCTAAAATTGACTGATATGACATTGAATCAGATTGATCTGATTGAACTGAACGAGGCTTTCTCGGCACAAGCAATCGCATGCATCAATACGTTGGGGTTGAACAAAGAAATCGTGAATGTCAATGGAGGCGCTATAGCTTTAGGACATCCTCTTGGTTGCACCGGAACCTACCTGACCATTAAACTGATCCATGAAATGAAAAGACGTAACGGACGATATGGACTGGTCAGCATGTGCATAGGAGGTGGTATGGGAGCTGCAGGAATATTCGAAGTTTTATAAGTATTTTGCTTACTCTTTGGAAGTTAGAAACAACACAAAATTTAATACAATATAAAGGAGATATATATGGAATTTTTAAGTATTATTGGATTAGTAGTCGCAATTGTTATGCTAATTGTCCTAGCAATGAGAGGATGGAGCATACTGCTTGTTGCTCCTATGTTATCTATTCTAATCATTTTAACTAGTAGTATGGATTTAGTTGGAACATTGACAGGAACATTTATGGCGGGATTTGGGGGTTTCGCAACTAGATTTTTCTTAATATTCTTGCTTGGTTCCTTGTTTGGGAAATTAATGGGGGATAGTGGTGCAGCAGCGACTATTGCGCATGGGATTTTAAGAATAATTGGTGAAAGAAGCAAAATAAAAGTACTTTTTGTTTTAGCAGCAATAACTGGTATACTGACTTATGGAGGAATAAGTGTTTTTATTGCAGTATTTGCGATAATGCCTATTGCTAGACCTCTATGTAGAGAAACCGATGTACCATGGCCCCTGTTTGCTGGAGCAGTAGGTTTCGGAATGGCTACTTTCTCTATGTCTATGCTTCCTGGAACTCCTCAGATCAACAATGTAATTCCAACTAGTTATCTAGGAACCACATTAACCGCTGCACCTGCAATTGGTATTGTGGCCAGCATAGTTACTATAGCTGTTGCTTTGTGGTGGCCGAATAGAGAGATCAAAGTATACGATAAGAAAGGTTTAGGGTATGAAGAAACAAAAGGTACTCTCGCCAATCAAGTAATTGAAGATAAATATAATCCTCAGACTAATCCTCCATTATTGCTCAGTTTAGCACCTTCAATTGTATTGTTATTGGCATTGAATGTATTCAAATTAAATATAATTTTAGGGTTACTTTTAGGGGTAATTGCTAGTATAGTTTTTTTATACAAGTATAATAATAATTTATTTTCAAGCATGAATGAAGGGGTACTTAATTCAGCAATGCCTTTAGTTAATACTTGCTCTGTCGTAGGTTTTGGAACAGTTGTTGGTTCGACTGTTGGTTTTAAAATGCTAGTAGACTCACTTCTTAACATCCCGGGTCCTCCATTGATTTCATTTGTAATAGGAACTAATATTATTGCTGCCATCACTGGCTCTGCATCCGGAGGACTAGGAATAGCTATGGAGACACTTGTACCTCGTTATATTGGTTTGTTAAATCCTGAAGTTATGCATAGACTAGGATCGATTGCTTCAAGTGGACTAGATGCGATGCCCCATAATGGTGCAGTTGTGACGACATTAGTAGTACTAGGTCTAACCCATAAGGTGGCATATAAGCCAATATTTTTCACATGTGTAGTTGCACCCATAGTTGCTTTAGTTGTTGCAGTTATTATGGCACTGATAATGTACTAACTCGAGAGACTGTATATTTAAGTACCTCTTTAT
Organism: Clostridiales bacterium; assembly: GCA_003446975.1. Classification (GTDB taxonomy): domain Bacteria; phylum Bacillota; class Clostridia; order Tissierellales; family Dethiosulfatibacteraceae; genus 38-11. Next base: position 2,418 of record DMAP01000376.1, read on the forward strand.
ATCGGTTCTTTAGTGATAAAATCATCTCAAAACTAAATTTGAGGTGATTTTTTATGTAAATGGTAAGTGCACAATGATAGATGTATTTAATCCCAGCTGAGATTCAAAAAAGTTTCAAGCATTAATAACGGTTTCTGGGAACTCTAAGTTTTCTAACTTGCAACCTGCTGGAAAAATCTGTTTATGGTAATCTGAAAATACAATAAATGGCGATCAAAAATACAAAAAAGTAATTGCCAGTACCGATCCAAAAATTATACCCTATTAAGTGACTAAGCTTATAGGGAGGAAAGGAAGTGCTGACAATTACTCAAGTC
>DMAP01000162.1 GCA_003446975.1 Clostridiales bacterium
TGGTACAATAAATGGGGGAAGGTCATGTATTGTTCCCACTATTGTGGAGTTCCTGAGAGATAATCTGCTGAATTTTTCTCAAAGCAGTTGTAGCAGTAGTTCCAAAATCTTCAAAACACAAAGATGGACCACAAAAAGCCAATTCAACTGTTCCGGTACATCCCATATTGTTTTTAGTAACGATGATCTCTGCAATTTCCTGGGCAGGATTATGTTTTGAATAATATTCCGGCCGATGAAGGCGTAATATCTTGTCCGCTGCTGACTCGAACAAGCTTGATTCCTGCATGTTATAGTTTCTAATCAATCTGTTAAGAACGAGTCCACCATCCGTATTCGATGGAGCAACTATGACAATAGGCACCTGAGCAATTTGGGCCATTTTTTTTAATCGAACGAGGATGTCTGCCAATTCACGCTCACGAGATCCTGCGACTGCTTCCTCCTGGGTGTTTTTTATGAATTGCAAATCATCTATAATTACAAGGCGTAAATCATTTTTTTTCACAACCTCAATCAGAGTCGCTTCAATCTCTTGAAGATTAAAAGAGAAATCTATAATAGTGATATTTAAAATTCCTAAAATTCCGCAAGCCCTGGCCATATTCGGCCATTGGGAAGGACGAATACCCATTATTACGTCTAATAAAGGGACCTTTTCTATGGCCGCAAACATTCTTGTTGTCAAGACCATGCGGGAGTCTTTATGAGTAAAATATAAAATTGTCTCTTGATTGGGGGTGTCTATAAGACTTTTTTTGCAGGCAAGGCTACACAAAAATGCTGTCTTTCCTATCCCTGGCTGCCCCGTTAATAAGATTAGCTCTTCTGGATAAAATCCTGAGATGATCTGATCGAGGCTATTAAATCCAGTTACATACCTATGGGGAAATTGTTTTTTCTGTTCATATTGCGTCTCTATTTTCTTGAACGCACTTGCAACATCCCGCTCAAACTGTCGGGGTAAGATTTTTTTACCTTTAGGGGGAAAATCGTCTGACATATTGTCTATCTTCTCCATGATATCAAGCAAACCTTAGCCGCTTGTTTTGTTTTTTCAAGTTATGCACGTCGTGAAGCCATCAAGCAAAAAAACATTTAATCTTCATGCTCATCAGCCCAATTTTCCCGGACCTCTTGCAGCCATTCTTGGAATAAGGTTTTATTTAAATCATCCATGGATATCCTGATCACATCTTTGAATCCTGCTGATTTTAACATATTGGCCATAATTGGTCCTCTTTTGGGATTCATTGAGTGAACCAGTATCGGAATACTCTTGTCCATGTGACGAATAATACTTTTAACAACGGTAGTCCCTGAAAGATCCTGATCGTTCACGGTTTTTGTTTGTCCTTGCAAGTCATGGTCGAGACAGATTGCAGCATAAACAAAGCCCTTATCACGTTGTATCAACCCGAGCGCCGAACCAGCACTCGTTGTCGAGACAATCCTAAATCCAGGTAATAACCAGAGATCAAAATTTTTGATTCGGCTGTTATCATCTTCTATCACCAAGATTTTTAACAATTCATTGTTACTTTTTTGCATGCTGCATTTCTCCTCGACCCACCCATAATTATTTGAGACATCCAAGTACACGGTTTCTATTTAGTATCCATTTTTTCAGCCTACATAATTTTCATTTCTGAGACTGACAACGCTTCCTAACTTGATTGTCTATCCCTAATATCGCGAAAAATAATATTCTCTTTTGGATGTTTACTTTTCCTTTGTATTTGCTTTTGGAAATCACCTCTATTATGATTCATTTGGTTCTATGATATGTTTATTCAATAACCTTCTCAATTCACAATACAATTTTCTTATGTTTCTTAATGCATCGGTACCATTGGCATTTTTCATTTTTTGTTTACATAAAAATAGCTCTAAAAACTCACACATCCGAAGCGCAGCAAAATATTTCCGCCGATTATTTTTACTTAGTTCTATTAGCTCCTCTCTTATTTTTCCAACATTTTCCATCATTAAATAGGGAATTATGTTCGCTAAAAAATCGTCAAACTCATCTTTTTCTACTTTGCTAAATTTTTCGTTTGAGAACAAAAGCAATATAAAATAGATCTCAAAATCACTAAGCGATCTAGAATTTCTAAAACCTATCAGTAATTCATAAATATGAGGGTTGTTTTGGCTATTAATGCCAAAAAAGACAGGGTGATGTGTCAAATTCTTTAAATCTTCTCCTGTTTTGAATTTTAGAGAACAACACAAAATTCTGTTCCATCCAACGTACCAACCGGTTTTTCCCATCATGAAACTGTGTCCTCAATAATTCTATATAATACAGCAGGTCATCTCTCTTACTGAATAGTGCTTTTAGATAATTGCCCATGGCTTTTGAGAGTAGTAGATGTTCAGCTTATTAACGGAAGTCTATATTGCCGACAATCCCGGGTCCATAACTTAGGAAAATCTATGGCCCCAGAATGCACCTCACGCATAATTACAACATGAATACTATTTGACCAGTTGCTGCCCCATTCCCCCCAATCATTCTTCATCAACTGTCTTTTCTATTTGTGGCTTGATCGGTAATTCAAGCCCTGCGAGTGCAATATCCAAATCAAGCTTCAATTCATGTTTTTGGTTTTCATATAGCCTCTGTTATCCAAGGATTATTGGGAACAGTTTGTAACGATGACGGAGAAGTCATTTCTTCTTAATATTTTTTCTTTGCTGTCTTTATGATATTGGCATCATGTAACGCTTAAATTTAACCTCCGAAACCCGCTTTCCTTGAAAAAATCTTGTTTTTCTTGGGTAACCTTATGAATTAGACGCAAAACTCATGCTTTTTTCTCAGTACAGAAACGTTCTCTGATCATTTTGATCACCTTAAGCCCCCAAATGGAGACTCCCCTGCTATAACCTTGCATGTCATCTCGATAGGGCTGCGGTGCCCGATGTTCATTGGCGTTCCGATCTGCCTTAAAAGTCTCAGCGCGAACAAGGGCTTCAATTTCTGTTAGGAAATCTTCAAGTTCACCAATCACTATGACCTCTTCTTGTTTTTTCATGTGCTTTCTCCGATGTATGTTTCTTCCCGTTAACTGCTTGATTGCGTTTTGTTATACGTTGTTTCAACGGCGCTGCTTAAAAGCGTATTAATTTATCAACTCTTCAATCAATGTCCTTCTTTCAGCTAAATTTTTCTCAGCATCTTGTCGTGAGATTGCATATTTTTTATTAGACCTTTCGCGTAATTCGGAAGCATGACCTGCATGTCTCTGTTTTTTAGGGCGAGCTATAGTCTGCATGCTCAGTGAAATTGGTTTATCACTACCTATCTTCATATTGACATAACAGTGACCGCATGCTGGAAGGTTGACTAAATCTCTGCGGTCAAAAGTCGGAGTGAAAACCGTTTCCAATAGTTCCGCATCAATAGGGCCGACTCTAAAACTAATGGTAGTAGCTACATTCCCCATTACTGCAGAAAGCATAGTATCGCTGCCGAATTTCCCCCTTTTTAACTGGTCCGCATATTGATTGGCCAAGACCAATCCAAGCCTATACTTTCTGGCCTCAGACAGTAACGACATAAAACCATGAGATGCGATATTTTGGAATTCATCAACATACAAAAAAAAGTCACGTCGAGCTTCGACTGGAGTACCAATGCGACGCATAGCTTCAGTTCTAAACCTGCCAACGATCTGCGAAGCAAGAAGACCACTTATGGTTTCCCCAAACTTGCCACGTCCCAGATTGACCAGCATCACCTTACCGGTGTCCATGATTTCCTTGAAGTTTAACCTCATCTGTTCCTGTCCTGTAATTAATCTCAGATTAGCGTCCAGTTCAAATCTGTTCAGTTTGCTCGTCACATAAGGGGCTACTGCTGTCATCGCAGAATCTCCCGTTGCATCTTTGGCCTGTTTGATCATGGCAATCACATTTGGGTCTTTAATTTCGTTCATGCAGAAATCACGAAATTTCTTATCTATAAAAATGCGACAAAAGTCCGTAATGGTAGGAACAAAAAATCCGTTTGAGACTTCTCCCATCAACACCCGCATAAAAGCTCGAAAATATTGCTCAAAGATAGGGCCACCAGCTGTCTTCATGTCATATGTCATGTCCATCCAACTGTAAAGATCATCGATTATCATGTCTCGATCTTCTTCAAAATCCCAATGAATCAAATTCATGGGAATGATCGATTCGTGATCAAGGAAGTCCACGAGAACCAGATCATCACGACGCCCCATCGGATAGCGATTTAAGACTGCCTGTACAAGATCTCCGTGTGGATCAAGTAAACAACACCCCTTTCCAGCCTCAATGTCTTGAATCAACATGTTCTCAAGAAGTGTGCTTTTTCCGGTACCAGTCTGTCCAAGAATACACGTATGACGCATCCGGTCGTCATCTGAAATTCGCACATCATGGCTATAACCGCGATGACAATTATTACCCAACTGGAGATAATCCTGTTGACCACTCTTGATTGTTTGTGGATTAGAAAGTGAAGTTCGGTAATCCTTTATGGGCAAACCCGGACAATGGCTGTTCTGCGGATGAGGGAGGCGAAAGGCGCAGGCAACTTCTGCCGGGGTGTATATATCCTCGTCGGGAAAATATCGGGGATTTGCGAAATCATGGAGTGAAATGTCTTTGATGGCGGAGCTTCCCTGGAAGAAATCAACCGGGTCTTCTGACACCATGGCCGGCGCAATAACATGTTGTATTGAGGCGATAATTGCTGGGTCCAACGAAGTAGTGGAGGCCAGAAAAACACCGGCCTGGAATGCAGGTTCCTGCAGTTCTTGTAGACGGCGTGTAAGAACGTTTCGTAATCCGCTGGCTTGCAGAACCAA
>DMAP01000408.1 GCA_003446975.1 Clostridiales bacterium
CGGAGAGCAATGTCAATATTGGCAACATGAAGGTAAGAAGAGATAAGAGCAAAGGTGAGGCATCAATGATTATTGAAACAGACGAGATTGTCTCGACTGATGTCTTGGAGAAAATAAAAAATTTGGATGAGATGATATTTGTCATTGAAATCAAACCTGTGAAGGAGAATGGAAATGTACAATAATGGGATGGATCTGTTGAATGCCTGCAGGACTCTTAATAAACCTATATGGGAGATTGTTCTATTGGATGAAATAAAGAACAACAATGTTACAGAACAAGATATACTACAAAGAATGGAAGAAATACTCCAAATAATGGAAAATTCATCAACCCATCCAATAGACAAGCATGTAGAGACAGTGGGGGGTATTATTGGAGGAGAAGGGAAAAAAATGATGGCATATTCCCAATCTGACAGGACCATATCAGGCAGGTGGATTACCAAAGCGATGGCACGCGCCTTTGCCTGTTCTGAATACAATGCATCCATGGGCAAGATATGTGCAGCGCCTACAGCCGGATCCTGTGGCATAATACCGGCGGCCATTCTCACACTTGCTGAGAAAAACAACTTTCCTCGGCAGATCGTCGTTAGGGCTTTGCTGACATCTGCAGGCATTGGGAAGATAATATCCACCAACGCCACAGTATCGGGAGCTGAAGGAGGATGCCAGGCTGAGTGTGGTTCGGCCGCTGCTATGGCTGCCGCCGCTCTTGTGGAGATGAATGGAGGAACACCTTTGCAGTCACTTGATGCGGCTGCAATCGCATTGAAAAATATTATGGGGCTGATTTGTGATCCGGTTGCTGGGTTGGTCGAAGCTCCTTGTTCGAAACGTAATGCCTCGGGTGTGGTTAATGCTTTTGTTTCAGCCGACATAGCATTGTCTGGGATTCTATCAGTCATACCATTTGATGAAGTTGTAGAAGCCATGTATAATGTTGGTAAAGGCATGCATGAGAATTTCAAAGAAACAGCAAAAGGAGGAATTGCAATTACAGACACAGCCATTGCTTATTCTAGAAAAATCAAATAAGGACTTTAATAATCAAAAAAATAATGTATAATATATTGATAACAAATAACGGAGGAAGAAAATGGGATTCAGAACAGATATGGGAATTGACTTGGGCACTGCATCAGTGCTCGTCTATATAAAAGGAAAGGGGATCGTTTTACAGGAGCCTTCTGTTGTTGCCATTGACAGAAACACCAATAAGATTTTGGCTGTAGGAGAAGAAGCGCGAATGATGCTTGGCAGAACGCCGGGCAATATAGTTGCCATAAGACCTTTAAGAGATGGTGTCATTTCAGACTTCGACATTACCGAAAAGATGATTAAGTATTTTATAAAAAAAGCTGTAGGAGGCACCATATTTAAGCCACGCGTTATTGTTTGTGTGCCGAGCGGCGTGACTGAGGTTGAAAAAAGAGCGGTGATTGATGCCTGCAACCAAGCAGGTGCCAGTAAAACTTATCTGATTGAAGAACCTGTTGCCGCAGCCATAGGTGCGGGTATTGATTTATCAAAGCCATCGGGTAACATGGTAATTGATATGGGTGGTGGAACAACCGATGTCGCCGTACTGTCACTGGGTGGAATCGTCGTAAGCAAGTCAATCAAGATAGCAGGGGACAAATTTGATGAGGCGATTGTTAGATATATCAGGAAAAAATATAATGTCATGATCGGTCTGAGAAGTGCCGAAGATTTGAAGATACAGATTGGAACGGCATTCCCGGAAGATGAGGAGAAATTTGTTGAAGTGAGAGGTCGGAATCTTGTCACAGGACTTCCTAAGAACTTGACAATTTCATCCACCGACATGCTTGAGGCATTGGAAGAAACAGTTACATCTGTTGCAGATGCTGTCCATTCAGTCTTGGAAAGGACACCACCTGAACTGGCAGCTGACATCAGTGAAAAAGGAATCATATTGACTGGCGGTGGTGGCTTGCTTCACGGGCTCGACAAGCTAATTGCCAAGAGAACGGGGGTATCTGTAAGAGTCGCGGATGAAGCCATATCCTGTGTTGCCTTGGGAACAGGCAAGGCACTTGATAATATTGACATCTATTCCAACTCGCTTTTAACAGATGAAAGGAAGAGATACTGATGCGTGTGAAAAAGGCAATAATTCCCGCGGCTGGCTTAGGCACTAGATTTTTACCCGCCACTAAAGCGCAACCGAAGGAAATGTTGCCCATCGTCGATAAACCTACAATTCAGTATATTGTAGAGGAAGCTGTCAATTCTGGAATTGAGGACATATTGATCATTACCGGTAGAAACAAGCGAGCCATTGAAGACCATTTCGATAAATCATTTGAACTGGAAGTCACCCTTGAACAAAAAGGGAAGCATGACTTGCTTAAAATTGTCAAGGATATATCGGAAATGGTCAACATTCACTATATCAGGCAGAAGGAAGCCAATGGACTGGGACATGCTATCTATTGCGCAAAGGCTTTTATTAAAGATGAGCCATTTGCAGTTCTTTTGGGTGATGACATAGTGTATTCTGAAAAGCCGTGTCTTTTGCAATTGATGGAGCAATACGAAAACTATCAGGCAACCATTTTGGGAGTCCAAGGAGTTTCTATTGAGGATGTAGACAAATATGGCATTATTTCTGGTGAAAAAATCAGTGACAAAATTTATCGGGTGGATGATCTGGTTGAAAAACCTGACAAGGACAATGCTCCCACAAATGTGGCGATACTCGGACGTTACATCATAACACCAGGTATATTTGAGATACTTGAACATACCAAACCGGGAGCAGGGGGTGAGATCCAACTGACTGACGCATTGAAAGAACTGGCAAACAGGGAAAGGATGTATGCTTTTGAGTTCCAAGGAGAAAGGTACGATGTAGGAGACAAATTGGGTTTTCTGAAAGCGACTGTTGAATTCGCGCTTAGAAGAGATGACATCAAGAATGATTTCATGGATTATCTGAAACTCATCACACACGCATGATGTAAGATTGGAGGTATTTGTATGACATATCTGGACCGTTACAATGAATGGTTGAATAGCCCTTATATTGATGATGACATCAAAGATGAGCTAAGAGAGATTTCAGAGAATAAGGAAGAAATCAAAGATAGATTCTATAAGGATCTCGAGTTTGGCACGGGAGGAATGCGGGGTGTAATTGGTGCTGGAACCAATCGCATAAACAAGCATATTGTAGCAAGAGCCATTCAAGGGTTGGCCAATTTTATCAATAAATCCGAGCATAACCTCAAAAGCTGTGTCATCGCACATGATTCACGACATAAGTCAGAAGATTTTTCTGTGATGGCGGCTAGAGTGTTGGCGGCATCAGGCGTGAAGACTTACTTGTTTAACGGTATCAGATCCACACCTGAGCTTTCTTTCGCGGTAAGAGAGCTGGGATGCACCGCAGGTATTGTTTTCACTGCCAGTCATAATCCACCTGAGTATAATGGATTCAAGGTTTATTGGGACTATGGGTGCCAAATGTTGCCGGAAATGGCTGAAGAGCTTATAGGGATGATTGAACAGGTGTCCTTTAATGCTATCAATACAATATCTTATGAAGAGGCTTTAAAACAAGGCAATATTGTCCTGATTGGACAGGAATTAGACGATATGTTCATTTCGAATGTCAAAGCCATGAGGTTGAGAGTAAACCTGGACAAAGACATTAAAATAGTTTATACACCTTTAAATGGGACCGGCAATGTTCCAGTCAGAAGGGTATTGCGCGAGTGTGGTTATGAGAAAATCTACCTGGTTGAAGAACAGTTGGAGCCGGATCCTGATTTTACGACGGCCAGATATCCAAATCCAGAGGATGAAAAGGCTTTTGAACTTGCTTATAAGAAAGCTAGAGAGGTCGATGCGGACTTAGTGATTGCAAATGATCCAGATAGCGACCGTTTAGGATTGTCAGTCAAAACCAAATCCGGTGAATATAAATTACTGGGAGGGAATCAGGTTGGACCATTGTTCATCAATTACATATTGTCAACCTTGAAAGACAAAAATGCCATCCCGGCAAACCCATTGGTAATCAAAACAATTGTAACCAGCGAGTTGGGCAGAAAAGTTGCTGAAGAATTCGGAGCAGAATGTTTGGATACGCTGACTGGCTTCAAATATATTGGCGAAAAGATGGAGCTGTTCGCGAAAAACGGCGAAAAGGATTTTATCATGGGCTATGAGGAAAGCATAGGTTATACGATGGGACCCTTTGTGAGAGATAAGGATGCGGTCACTATGACACTTATCGCATGCGAAATGGCTGCTTATTATAATATGCTCGATAGTGATTTGATGAATGAGCTACAAAATCTTTACAATAGACATGGGTACTTCGTAGACAGTTTGAAATCGTTGACCATGGAAGGCAAAGAAGGCGGAGAAAAAATCATTCAAATCATGGAGTATTTTCGAAACACGAATATAGATAAAATATGTGAATGCAATGTGGAAACAATCAGTGATTACCAAACAGGTGTCACTAAAAACCTCATCCAAAATTCAATCACTTCAACAGGGTTGCCTGAGTCTAATGTTTTGAAATTTATCTTGGATAACGGTTCATGGTTTGTCTTGAGACCATCAGGCACAGAACCTAAAATTAAAATTTATTTTTCGGTTGTGGGGAAAGACCATGATACAGCTGAAAATTTCAGCAACAGTTTGATAAATGAAGTGATGGATACTATCAGTCAGATTTGATGGAGAGTCTTATGAGAAAATTATTATTTATGCTGGTTTTTATGCTAGTTATCAACTCAACAGTTTTTGCTTATGCTGACTATATCAATCCACCGAGAGAAGAGTTGGAAAAAATGATAACCGAAATCGCTCAAAGAAGAGGGGTTCCTTCGATTATTGTAATGGCATTAGCAAGAGTCGAATCTGTTTTCAGACACTACGATGAAGCAAGCCGTTCAGTAAGAACAGGATCAGCAGGCAGTATAGGACTTATGCAAATAAACAACTCCAGAAGTTTATATGATGATTATAGACTGAGATATGACATTGCTTATAATATCGAAGCCGGTGTGGATGTACTGTTGGAAAAATGGGGTGCAAGCGCATCGACTTCACATTGGGCTTACCTACCTTCGGTAGGAAACATGGATCCAAATATTTTGGAAAACTGGTACTTTGCCTTGTGGGGATATAATGGTTTTGTAGCAAGCAACAATCCCAATGTGGCATATGCGTCAGGCAAGAGCTACACATTTCAAGATCTGGTCCATATGGTCATGCGAAACGAATACAATCAACCAATCAATCCCATTGACATCACTTATTTGCCGGAAACAGGCACGCCAAGCAGAACTTTGAACGTCCCTACACCTGAGGATAACCATTCAGGGGATATTGTGCTGGCAGATATCGGTGACAAGGTGGTGGTATCTTTTATGGCGACAACTTCAGGCCTAAATTTAAGGGAACAGCCAAACGGCAAGGTGATAGACTCTTTGAATGATGGTGAAATATACGTGGTAGGCAAAGAAGCAGAAATGAAAGACGGGTATTATTGGTACTATCTATTGTCGGAAAATGGAGAAGGTTTGGGATGGGCAGCACGAAACTGGCTGGTAGAGATTGATAATCAAGAAGTTGATGAATCCTATAATGAATTGGATGGAAACACAAACGAAATGGGATTTACCGATATTGACAATCATTGGGCAAGTTCATTTATCCTTGAACTGTATGAGGAAGGGATAATAAAAGGCAAAACAGAAACCACTTTTGCTCCACAAGATAATATAACCAGACAAGAGTTTGCTGTATTGCTGAGCAGATCCTTTGATTTCGGTGACGCTTCAGCAAGAAGTTTCAGCGATAAAATCATGGTTCAACCTTATGCTGTTACAGCAGTTGAAAAAGTGATTTATTTCGATATAATGCAACTTGAAGAAGATAGGTTTAATCCGGAGAGACCTTTAACCAGAATCGAAGCAGCCACTGCAATCAGTAGAGTATTGGCGTATCCTGAAGAAATAAAAGCCTTTGAATTCGAGGATGTGCAAGATATATCCATGGAAGAACTCAAAGGACTTGCCTCAGTATTTACTTACGGAATTATCTCTGGAAGAGATGTAAAGACATTTGATCCTTATTCATCGATCACTAGAGGTGAAATATCAAAAATATTAACGGTTACTCGTTCCCATCTGTAAACAATTTGTTTTTGGCTTTATTTTTATCAATGTAAACTGTTTCATAAGGTTTTACCATCTTATACTCGTCACGGGCGATTTTTTCAACCATTTGGAGAAATTGCTCCGGGTCATTTATTCTAGCTAAGTCATCCTGGAGATTCAATAACTCAATCTCGATGCCCTTTTTCTCTTCTATTTTGGCTTGCTTTTCATTTTCAATGTTATTCAGTGCCAACCTTTGGTTAACAATGGTAAAAATCATATACAAAGCTAAAGCATAAAAGACTATGCTGATCAGATTGATATTGAATGCTTTTTTTTTCTTTTTCTTCTTACCCATAGCGCACCTCACTAACATTATAGTATTATCATGTGATTTAATCAACAGAACTACATTAAAAAAAGTTCTGCCTTCGACAGAACTTTTCGATTATTTGACTAGTATCCGAGTTCTATGATGTTTTCTATCAACACCTTGCATCTTCCACAGTCCAACCCAGCTCCTGTTACCGAACCTACCTTTTCAACAGTGTCAGCGCCTGCTTTAACAGCATCGACCACATCCTTTAACAGTACATTCCTGCAACCGCATACTGAAGCAAGGATCTTTGGTATTTCAGTTTTACATCCACTGCAGTCATCACAGACACCTGTGGCTTTTTTAATTTCTTCAACGGATCTGACTCCTATGCACATAGCTTTTCTAAGCGCACTATAGGTTACATTATTATTGATGCATATGACTCTATCTGCAGCCATGCTTATTCTCCTTTTGTATCAGTTGTAAAGGCCAGTTTGTTAAGCAATGCCGCTTTGTCAGTCTTTTCCCATGTCAGATCAAGATCAGTCCTTCCGAGATGACCATATGACGCTAACTTTTTGTATATTGGTCTTCTGAGATCCAGATTCTTGATAATGGCCGCAGGTCTTAAATCAAAATTGTTAGCAATCAAAGCTTCAATCAATGACTCTTCAATTTTGTTGGTACCAAAGGTATCGACCATAATTGACACTGGATGGGCAACTCCTATGGCATAGGCTAGCTGAACCTCACATTTGTCTGCAAGACCTGCTGCAACCACATTTTTCGCCACATATCTTGCAGCATAAGCAGCCGATCTGTCAACCTTGGTAGGATCCTTTCCCGAAAATGCGCCACCGCCGTGTCTTGAATAACCACCATACGTGTCTACTATGATTTTTCGTCCTGTTAAACCTGCATCCCCTTGTGGTCCGCCGATAACGAATCGCCCAGTTGGATTGATAAAATATTTGGTATTCTGGTCCAACAATGATTCAGGTACAACTGATTTAACAACGTGCTCCAATAGGTCCTTTTCAATTGTGGATATTGGAATATTGGCATCGTGTTGTGTTGAGATAACGATTGTATCCACTCTGACAGGCGTGTTGTCATGATATTCAACAGTGACCTGTGTTTTTCCATCAGGCCTTAGATATTTTAGGATTTTGCTTTTTCGGACGAAAGCAAGTCTTCTAGACAGCTTATGTGCCAATGAAATGGGAAGAGGCATAAGCTCAGGCGTTTCATTACATGCAAAACCAAACATAATACCCTGATCACCAGCTCCAATGATGTCAAACTCATCGTTGCCGTTATCCTTGTATTCTTTTGCCTGATTCACACCTTGCGCTATATCACTGGATTGCTCATCTATCGCTGTAAGAACAGCACAGGTATCGCCATCAAATCCATACTTTGCTCGCGTATAACCTATTTCCTTAATGGTTTCTCTCACAACCTTTGGTATATCAACATAGCAATTGGTTGATATTTCACCTGAAACCAAAACTAATCCGGTGGTAACCGAAGTCTCACAGGCAACTCTTCCATTTGGATCTTTTTCTAGAACCGCATCGAGTATGCCGTCTGATATCTGGTCGCAGATTTTATCAGGATGACCTTCTGTAACCGATTCTGAAGTAAACAGCCATTTTTTCAATATTATTCCTCCTATTAAATAGATTTCCGGTGTTATTCCAATAAAAAACTCTCCCTGAGAAGAGTATAGTCCAAATATTGGTCCTCATCTTCCGGATATACCGCGGGAATTGGCACCTCACACCATTTACTGGTATAGGCTGCCGGGTTTCGCAGGGCCCGTCCCTCCACCTCTCTTGATAAGGCATTTTTATCATGCAAATTATATCATAATGATAATATTTGTCAATAACTTCATTTCATTTTTTACAGAAGAGAGATTCACTTCATATTAACGAAAGCCACACCCAACAAGCTTAAGGACATAACAATGATACCGGCCGTTATAACACCCAGGCTGATTGCCAACAATGATTTCCTATAGTCCAACTTCAAGAATGAGGCGACACCACATCCTGTCCATACACCTGTGGTTGGTATCGGGATGGCGACCAATAAGAATAGTCCAAAAAGTTCATACTTCAGGACTTTTTCGGAACCCTTATCCACTTTCTTTAAAATATAGCCAGCAGATCGCCTAAATAAACGGGTCCGGGCAATATAACGGATGATGGGCTTGAACACTTTCAGCAATATTGGAACGGGCAGGATATTTCCAATAACGGATATAATGAATACTTCAATAGGCGGAAGACCAAGACTTATCCCTAGCGGGATTGACCCTCTCAACTCAGAAATAGGTATCATTGCCAGTAAAAACACGGACAACTCGCTTGTGAAATGTTCTAAGATATAACTCATTTAACACCCCTTGTAACTTTTCTCATGTCCCAATATTATACATTATTATACTCTTGAATAAAACCCTTATTGAAAATCTAATGACCCAAACATTGTTGAAGTTTTTAGAAATATTGATATTGTAATATAAAAACATTTATATTCTGTTATAATGACAAGAGTAACAGAGATTTAAATTGAGAGGAAAGCAATGAAACAGATTTTAGGTGGTATGAGAAAAGCAATCGAAGAATATAATATGATTAATGATGGAGATAGCATTGCTGTTGGGGTATCTGGTGGTAAGGATAGCATGCTGCTTCTATATGCACTTAAACTATACCAGAAGTTTAGTCCGGTAAAATATGAGCTTGCAGGTGTGACTGTGTCCTTAGGATTCAAGAACTTTGACCTGAAACCAGTGATCTCATTTTGTGAGAAAATTGAAGTGCCCTACTACATAGTGGACACGGATATTGAGGAAATAGTGTTCAATGTAAGGAAAGAAAAGAATCCCTGTTCCTTATGCTCGAAGATGAGAAACGGTGCGCTCCACAATAAAATAAAAGAAATAGGCTTTAATAAGGTGGCTTTAGGACATCACGCAGATGATGTTATAGAAACCATGTTCCTGAGTATGTTGTATTCGGGAAGAATCGCAACATTCAAGCCAGTCACCTATCTCTCAAACAAGGATATTCACAACATACGACCTTTGATATTTCTCAGAGAGGCTCAAGTACTAGGCGCAATAAATGACAACGACATACCAGTTATTGAAAGTCCTTGTCCAATGGATAAAACCAGCAAAAGGCAAGAGGTAAAAAAGATCCTGAAAAAAATTTATGAAGATGTGCCTGAAGGTCGGGAGAGACTACTACAAGCCATCAGGAACACAGACCAATATGATTTGTGGTCTTGAGAAAGGAACACAAGATTATCAATTGCGTCTAACTGATTTGAACAAAAAATAAGTATCTATACTATAATAATTAGGCGGGGGCAAAATGAAAAGAAAACTTATTCTACTAACTTTAATTATTGCGGTCATTTTTAGCATGTCGGTCAATGCCGAGATGAAGACAATCATGACATATAGAACAGAGACATCCTTATCCTATGGAATGAAACATATCAACTTTGTTAGAGAAACAACTGAGGGACCTCTTAACATAAATGTAGTGGAAATAGATTTGAGCAATGCTTATACCGATTTGAAACCAATCTATTCCAATGAGATTTCAATCAAGAAGCCTTTGTCTGTCATAGCAAGAGAATGGCATTCGACAGCAGCGATCAACGGTGAGTTTTATTCGATTAACAACCCTTCATTTCCTTTCGGAGCTATCATTGATCAAAATGGTATCATCTCAGCACCTAACAGCTTTCAATTTGGATTCCCCACTGTTTTGAAGAAATCCGAGGGATTCGATATCTCGGTTTTAGATCCCAAAATGAAACTGCTGGTCAATGGTATCGATATCCCAATTCACACAATCAATAAGGTTGGCGCATTAGACGGTGAAATCATCTTGCTCAACAGCTTTTGGGGGAAACAATCTCTTGGGAGCAATGTCAATAGGCAATTGGTGGAGGTATTGGTGAGGGATGACAGAGTCAATAGTATCCATATTGGAGAAAACCCTATTGACATACCGCATAACGGTTTTGTGATTGTATTCAACAACAAAAATACAGCACTTATAGACATGTTCGAAGTTGGTGCTACTGCTGAGATAGTTGTTGACTTGGGATTTGACATTAACCATGTTGCTTGGGCAGCTGGCGGTGTTAACCATCTTGTTAAGGACGGACAAGCATTCAACTACAATGAGAGTGTATTGGGGAGACATCCCAGAACAGCGCTTGGAATCAGCAAAGAACAAGATACTGCTTATTTGGTGACAGTTGATGGCAGAAGCAGACATTCCATTGGTATGCTTCAGTCGGAGTTGGCATCATTCCTCATTGAACTAGGGTGTTGGAATGCATTGAATCTAGATGGTGGCGGATCAACTCAAATGGTGCTTGATCCTTATGGCAATGGCGATTACTCGGTGGTCAACAGTCCTTCTGATGGAAGAGAGAGAGCGATGGTATCAGGATTTGGTGCTTTTAATAGTTATCCTGCTAATTTTGAGGTGAAGTATCTGGAAATCATTCCCAAGAAGGCAACTTTGTTTAAAAACCAGATTTTTGATTTTGATTTGAGAGCCTATAACAAATACTCAGTGCCGATTAATGTTGAAACAAACAAAGCTATGGTATCTGTGACTGGTCTTGCGAACCGGAAGAGTACTGAAGGTATTAGATTCACAGAATCGGGTATCGCAACCTTGAAAGTTTCTTATAATGGTGTCACCAGTGAAATCCAAGTTGAAGTCTTAAATGATGTTGAAGAAATCAGCTCCAATTTGAAAGAGATCGATTTGCAGACAACTGAAAAATACATATTGCCAAACTTCCTAGGAATCGAGAGCAATGGGAAAACTGCAATCATTCAAGCCTATGAAATAGATTGGGTAGTCTCCAATAACATCGGAAGTGTTTCCAATGGCGTTTTCCTTGCTGGGGAAAACATTGGGTCGGGCATTTTGACAGGCAGGTTTGACCGGGGAGTTATAAATATTCCCGTATATGTAGGATATGATGAAGTGCTAATCCATGATTTTGAAAACCTGAATGGCCTGTTTATAAACCAATATCCGAGTGATTCCAATGGCAGGATGGTTACTTTTGAAAGAAGTATCGAAGGAAGAAAAAGTATAAAACTCTTCTATGACTTCACAACAATGAAACTGAATGACCAAGCCATAACTTTTGTCGAGTTCGGTGAATCAGGGAAACCACTGGAGGGAGAACCGAAAAGCCTTTCTATGTGGGTATTTGGGGATAGAAGCAATCACTGGCTGAGAGCAAGAATTGTTGATTCCAAAGGCATTATGCATCGAATAGACTTTGCTGAGGAGATTGATTGGTACGGCTGGAAACAAGTTACCGCCTATATTCCAGATAATATTTCGTATCCTGTTGTTTTAAAGAATGTATACATTGCCAATATTTATAATGACAGGAACAATAAAGGCTCAATCTACATCGATAAGTTGACAGCTAATCATCCTTTGAAGAAAATCGACGATTCATTGGTGCCGGAAAATACACGTATCCTTGATAGATTGAAAGGAAAACCAGCAGTATATAAAAACAAAATCACAATCGATGCAGACGGCATGTATCTCGAATCAGAGCCGATAGACAATAAAAAGCTCGAAGATATCCGTATTTTAGATATTGACGTATCAAAAGGCGGCATTAAGAAAACAGATAACACCCAGTGGGACAGTTTGATAGGATTGAAGGAACTGAGAGATGCTACTATTATTATTCGTTTCAATAGTCTTTTTGAGAGTTTGGAATCTATAGAGACAGGTGTCCTAAGAAACCTTTTCCATTTCTTGCTGGAAGAGAATAAAAATAATGTTTATATTCTGTTTTCAGATTCAAAAGCTTCTGGGATTACATTTGATAGAGGAGTAAGATATATACACTATATGAATTATTTTGAACTATATTTCAATGGAGATAAACAATCCTATTATTATGAATAACTGGAGGAATTTACAGATTGAAGACAAAAGATGTTATTAGAAATGAAATGATTAAAACAAGAAACACCATATCCAAGGATGATATTTTTATTAACAGCTATAAGATATTGGATCATCTATTGACCATTGATGAATTTAAAAATAGCAATTGTGTCAGCACATATCTTAGCTTCGGAAACGAGGTGGACACATTTATGATTGTTGAGTGGCTTGTTAAAAACAATAAGAAGGTAGTGGTTCCTTACACGGAAAAGCGTGAAATCAAGTTGACACCGGTTTATATAAAAGACATAAGGGAAGAGTTGACGGTGAGCGCATTTGGTTATCCGGAACCAATTATTGAACGCGTCAAGAAAGCTCGGTTTGAAGAAATTGATTTTGTGATTGTGCCTGGAGTGGGTTTTGATATAATGAAGAATCGCATTGGATACGGCAAAGGCTATTATGATAAGTACCTATCAGGTTTTGATCCTCAGATAAAGTTTGCTGGGTTGGCACATGATTTTCAAATATTGGATTCGATTCCTACAGAACCTCATGATATTGGAATGGATCTGGTTATCACCGAAAAAAGAATAATAAGATAACTTAGGGATACAAACCAGGTTGTTAATCGATTATAATAGTGATAGAATCATTCTTTAGGAAGTGCGAGCATGATTGAGAAAGTGCGAAAAAACTTAAATGAAGGCATTGGGATTACACAAGGACAGTACATTGTTCTGGGTTTGTCAGGCGGTCCGGATTCGGTGTCTCTTTTTCATGCACTCAGACTCTTGCAGCAAGAGTTGGGTTTCTACCTCATAAGCGCTCATGTCAACCATATGTATAGAGGTGAAGATGCAGATCACGACGAGTCCTTCGTGATTTCATTATGCGAGCAGCATCAAATTGAGTGCCATGTATTGCAGAAGAATGCGGAAGAATATGCAAAAGAAACAAAAATGACTGTGGAAGAAGCAGGGAGAGCCATAAGATATGGGTTTTTCAGGAAAATATTGACAGAAAAAGGTGGGGGCTTTATAGCAACAGCCCATAATCTCAATGATCAGGTTGAAACCATTCTGCATAGAATCATAAGAGGCACTGGAATAGATGGATTGGTGGGCATGTCTGTGAAGTGTGACGATATAATTAGACCCGTGCTGAACATAAAACGTGTGGAGATTGAAAAGTTTCTCAATGATAACAATTATCCGTATTGTGAAGACAAAACAAACAAGCAAATGATTTACGGCAGAAATAGATTAAGAATGGATCTGATTCCCTATATTGAAAGAGGATACAATTCCAAATTTTCTGATAGTTTAATCAGATTATCCAATTCAGCCTCCAAGGATTATGAACTACTTAATGAGATAACAAAGGAAACCTATGATCAATTAAGTCATGCTGTCAAGGGACGCATTCATATTGACTTGGCTGGTTTTAATAATAAAAGTCTTGGCTTGAGGCATCGCTTGATTAGGATGGCTATAGGTGAACTTCAAGGTAATACTAACAATATTCAATATGCACATATTGAAAAGTGCGTAGCGATTTGCAAACAGAGGGAAACTGGGAAACGTATTGACTTACCAAATAATGTGGCTATTGAAATTGCCTACGACGAGATTATTATCAAAAGTAAAGCTGAAGTTAAGGATTTTGAATATAATATTACTGTAGGAGAATCTGTTTTTATTGCTGAAATCAATATTGAATTATTGTGCTTTGAAACAAAAAAAACAGATATTGAAAAGAAAATCAACAAAATTGCTATTGATTATGATAAAATAGTTGGAAATCTCAAAGTCAGGAATAGAAGGAAAGGTGATGTTTTCACTCCTTTGGGTATGAAAGGGACAAAGAAGATTAAAGACTTTTTTATCGATGAAAAAATTCCAAGAGAACATAGAGAAGTGACACCCGTCATTACTGACGAGAAGGAAATTATTTGGGTTGCGCCATTCAGGATGAGTGATAAATATAAGATAGATGAAACGACAAAGAGGATAATTGTTATGGAGATTAAGGAGGATTGAATGGACTTAGATAAGATTACCAAAGAAATCATGATTGATGAAGGAACGATTATTGCAAAAGTAAAGGAACTGGGCAGACAAATTACATCTGATTATGCGGGCAAGGATGTATTGTTAGTGTGCGTTTTGAATGGTGCTGCCATGTTCATGTCAGATCTTATGAAAGAGATTAAGCTTCCGTTGGAGATTGATTTTATGGCCGTCTCAAGCTATGGATCATCCACCAAGTCTTCCGGTGTTGTCAAGATTATTAAAGACCTGGATAAGACAGTCGAGGGTAAACACATAATTATAGTGGAGGATATTATTGATTCAGGACTGACCTTATCCTACATGCTTGAGAACCTTAAATCGAGAGGGCCTGAAAGCATTGAAATCTGTACGCTTTTAAGTAAGCCATCTGGCCGGAAAACCCATG
>DMAP01000175.1 GCA_003446975.1 Clostridiales bacterium
GACTCGGGTTCGAATCCCGATCGGAGCATACCAACCTTTTTCCATGAAAACATTGATTCTGCAAACGATTTTTGATTTGAATAGCACCAAATCATTAAAATATAAATACAACTTGCATAATTTAATATCATGATGTTTAAAAAGTCACATATCATTATTCTTGCCACATTTCTGCTTTTAACAAACATCTGTACGGCAGCAAACATACATGTAAGCATATCCGATAATCTAATACCCACCGAAGGAACTGTCGATGTTTATAGAAATAACGAAAAACTAATGACAATTGACATTCCGCAAGAAGGCCTTAGCCTTAAAAACCTCGAATACGGGACATATCGATTTGTTGTAATAAACGAAAACTATGTAACATGGTCATATACTGCATTTCCCCATCAAGAAGGATATGACACCGAAATAGGAAATATTAAGCTGACACCCGAGATCAATACTGTTTCATATAGAATAGAAGGTGATTACCCAGAAACAAAAGGTTCTGGATTTGGTTCCCCTAATGAAAAATTCAAAACCATATATAACTATCCTATATATAAAAACATTCAATTTTCAGATATTGCCATAGAAGTTATTGTAGGTTCCACATTGTTGATTTTAACAGGCCTTTATATTATAGCAAGGAAGCAAATGAATAAAAACAAAAACAACAAGTAATATAATTTTATACTATCACTGTTATTATATTGTAAATATGTCAGAGGGTGTACTTGATGAATTTATATTCGATTGCAAATGCAGAGGGTACACCAAAAGAACCCTTGAGACATACAAATCGAATGTTCGATACTACCTTCGGCATGAGAAGGTTGACTTTAATCAGTCGATTGATAATTTCGAACTTTACACTAATTTCGAAAAGCTGAAGAAGTTCCTTGATCACCTGAAGAAAAGAAAACTTGCTAACTCCACCATTAACGGATATTTTGCAGCACTGAGTACTTTTTTTGATTACCTCTACGTATTCCATAAAACGGATATCAACGAAATACCGATATTTCGCAGGAGATATCTTCGACAGAAGAAGAGATACAACAATACTGAAAGAAGACAGCTAATCAGTATCGAGAAGATGCAGGAACTGATAACAGAACCACTCAGGACACAAGAAAACCTTCTGATCAGGAACTTTATCAGGACAGTACCGGCAAGAGATCATGCCATTTTCATGCTGTTTGCAAAGACAGGTGCCAGGAAAGAAGAAATCCGGCATATTGAAATTGATGATATAGACCTCGATAAGGGTCTTGTGTGGGTAAAATCCCATTTTGCAAAAAGAAGCAATTGCCTATGTTTCATAGATGATGAAACTATCCAGGCCTTGAGACTATACCTAAAATGGAGAAGTGCAGTTGTCAGACCTGACAACAAATACCTTTTGCTGACACACACAGGCTGCAGGCTGCAAAAAGACGACCTTTACTATATCACAACATATTACGCCAAGATAATTGGGATACACAACCGCCTGGGACCTCTGGGAGAGAAATTCACACCACACTGTTTCAGGCATTGGTTCACAACAAATTTAAGAAGGTCCGGTATGTCAAGAGAATATCGCAAATGGTTAAGAGGAGATGCTCCTGAAGGTGCAGATGATTGGTATGATCAACTGCAGTATGAATGGGGAGAGATTAAAACAGCCTACTTGAAGCACATGCCAACATTAAAAATTTAATTATTGTACGTATGGGATTAAATATATAAAACAAACGCAACTTTCTAACAACATAACAAAATTTCTATAATGCTACACATAGCGATTTAGTTATGACTAATATTTTTAGTTTCCAGTGGAAAAGACGAAGATGAGCTTAAAAAACTGTCGGTGAAATGGTTCCTGCAAAAAACAATATGCTGTTTGTGAAAACGAGGAGAAACACACACGTTATAGGAACCATTTTCAATCTTATCCATAGGATAGGGACATTTTGGCGCTCCGCGCTCGTCGGCTTCCTAGCTTCGCGTGCGTGCAGGCGACGAGCGCTTGAGCGAGTTGCTGCCGGCGGGGAGACTGCCAGGGAGGTTCCGGTTTGAGTTACAGAGACAGAAACCACCGGTAACGCCGTACCCGTCACCTACTGGCTCCGGGTACTATGCGTTGCGTAGTTTCCGTACCTTCCCGATGGGTCACGGGATGCCTTCGGGATGGGGGAAAAGAGGAGAGGGGGAACCTCACATCAGAATAGAAAGAGAGAAAAAGACAATAAGTGAAGAAGGGAGAGAGAATAGTAGAGAGAATAGTAGAGAGAATAAGGAAAGAGATTAGAGAAATCGAAGAGATAGATCAATGTCCAGCCTGATTAATAGGACTGGGCACGTTTTTATAAACAAGTGTTTATTTAATAAAAGCGATAGCAGTAGCAGTCGATATGCTTATATACCGAGGAGTATTAAGGAGTATTGAGGAATACCATTATGCTAAAAGAAGAAATAGTTATGAAATTCTATGAACGGGCAGTAAGAGATCTAACACAGGCTATTAAGGACATCGAAGACCCTAG